>NZ_CAKZRO010000036.1 GCF_937146585.1 uncultured Halorubrum sp.
CCGGCGGGCCGGCGCTCGCGGGGCGGCGGGAGGCGCGGGCCGCGACCCCCGCGACCGCGCGCCGCCGACCGACCGGATGAGCGAGCGCGAGGCGTACGAGACGCTCGGGCTCGACCGCACGGCGGACAGCGAGGCGGTCCGGAGCCGCTACCGCGAGCGCGCGAAGCGGCTCCACCCGGACGGCGAGGACGGCGACGAGGAGCAGTTCAAGCGGCTCAACGAGGCGTACGAGGTCCTGAAGAACTGACCGACGACGTCGCGGGCAGCCCCCCACCGAGTCAGTTCTCGCCGAGCGCCGCGGCGACCGTCCGCTCCGCGTCGGCGAGGTCGGACGCGGTGTCGACGTCCGCGAAGGTGTCCGCGGTCGTTATCGACCGGATCGTCTCGTCGTCGACGACGACTTCGTCCAGTCGCTCCAGCATCGCGAGTATCTTCCCGTCGCCGCGGTCGAGCGCGCGGTCGCAGGCGGCCGCGGCCGGCCCGGTCGCGTACACCGCCTGCGTGGTCTGATACCAGCGGTCGTCGAGCCGCGGGACCGCGGCCTCGGCGTCGGCCGCCGCGGCCGTCTCGCGCAGCGCCGCGAGGAATCCGGGGTCGACGAACGGCGTGTCGCAGGCGACGACGACGGCGTAGCGGTCGGTCGCGGCCCGGCAGGCGTTCCGGATACCCGCGAGCGGCCCCCGGTCGGGCTCCTCGTCGAGCGCCCAGCGGACGGGCAGCGGGGTCCCCGCTAACGCCTCGGCGATCGCCTCGCGCTGGTCCGGGCGGCAGTTGACGACGAGCTCGTCGACGACGGGGTCGCCGCCGCTGGCGCGGTCGGCCCCGGGCGGGACCGGGCCGTCGGTCCCAACGAGTCGGTCCGCGACCCGGCGGATCATCGGCACGCCGGCGAGCGGCGCGACGGCCTTGTCCGCGCCGCCGAAGCGCGTCGAGCGCCCGCCGGCGAGGATGGCTCCGGTGGTCACGGGCGGCGGTTGGACGGCGGGGGACTTCGCGGTTGGGGTGGCGGCGGGCGGACGCGAGTCGACGGCGAACGCCGACGCCGACAACCGAGTTCGGCGCGGTGTCGAGAACCGGCCTCTCGCCCGCCCATCCGCCCGAAAGCGACCCGTTAAGTGGCCGGCGAACCAAGTGATGTTCATGCCAGAGGCCACGGATCTGGAGGAGCTGAAGCGAGGGACCGAACTGGTCAAGCGCGGCTTCGCGCAGATGCAGAAGGGCGGCGTCATCATGGACGTCGTCAACCGCGAGCAGGCCCGCATCGCGGAGGACGCCGGCGCGGTCGCCGTGATGGTCCTCGAACACGTCCCGGCCGACATCCGGAAGCGCGGCGGCGTCGCCCGGATGCCCGACCCCGAGCGCGTCCCGGAGATCATCGACGAGGTCTCGATCCCGGTGATGGGGAAGTCCCGGATCGGCCACCGCAAGGAGGCGGAGATCCTGGAGGCGCTCGGGATCGACATGATCGACGAGTCCGAGGTGCTCACGCCCGCCGACGACGAGTACCACACGGACAAGCGCGACTTCACCTCCCCGTTCGTCTGCGGGGCCCGGAACCTGCCGGAGGCGCTCCGCCGCATCAACGAGGGCGCGGCGATGATCCGGACGAAGGGCGAGGCCGGCACGGGCGACGTGAACCAGGCCGTCAAACACCAGCGCACGATCAAAAACCAGATCCGGACGCTCACCGGGCTCAACCACGAGGAGCGCGAGAAGTGGGCCCGCGAGCACGGCGCGCCCCGCGACCTGGTCCACGAGACCGCCGAGGCCGAGCGCCTCCCCGTCGTCAACTTCGCCGCCGGCGGCATCGCGACGCCCGCCGACGCCGCGCTGATGATGTACCACGGCTGCGACGGCATCTTCGTCGGCTCCGGCGTCTTCGGCGCGGAGGACCCCGAGGCGATGGGCACCTCGATCGTCGAGGCCGTCAACAACTGGGACGACCCCGAGGCGCTCGCCCGCATCGCGAGCGGCAGCGGCAAGGGGATGAAGGGCCAGTCCAACGAGGACATGGAAGAGGAAGAGAAGCTCCAGGGCCGCGGCGTCTAAGCGTCGTTTCGGACGGCAAGACGATTTTTTGCGAACGAGATTGCCGGTGACGCGTGCGACTCGCGGCCCGGCGGCCGCTCGACCGTTAGCTCAGCTCCGCAGCGCCTCGACCGGGCGCTCGTTGGCCGCCTTCCACGCGGGGTACGCGCCGCTGACGATTCCGACGCCGACGCCGAACACGAGCGCCAGCAGGAGGTAGTAGGCGTTCGTGCGGTCGATCACGAGCGCGGCGTCGACGGCGGGGGTCGCGATGACCAACCCTGCGACGAGCAGGACCGTGAGCAGGGTGCCGGCCGCCGCGCCGGCCGCCCCGATCAGCCCGGCCTCGGCGAGGAGGACGCGCAACACGTCGCGGCGCGTGACGCCGACCGCGCGCATCACCCCGATCTCCTGGCGGCGCTCGACGGTGCTCATCAGCATCACGTTGAGGATCGAGACGCCGGCGACGACGAGCGAGATCGCGCCGAGCCCGAGCAGGAACGTCGAGAGCAGGTCGAAGAACTCGTTGATCTCGTCGACGAGGGCGGCCAGCTCGAACAGGTCCACCCGCTCCTCGCGGGCGTTCACCGCCTCGCGGATCGCGTCGGCGGCCGCGCGGGCCTCGGCCCCGGAGTCCGAGACGACGAGCGCCTGCGCGTAGCCGTCCGCCGAGAACGCCGACTCGGGGAGGAACACCGCGTCGTCGGGCGCGACCGGGCTGAACGTCTGGCTCTCGACTAACACCGCGATCACCCGCACCTGCGAGCCGGCGATCTCGACGGTGTCGCCCGCGCCGGCGCTCAGGTCCTCGGCGATGCCCGCGCCGAGGATCGCCCCCTGCCGGTGGCGCTCGGGGAGCCGCCCCTCCGCGGCCTCGTACGCCAGCGCGGGCTCTTCGACCCCGTACACCGTGGCGAACGTCTGGTCGCCTTGTCTGGCGACGGTGGCGCTGTCGGAGTACAGCGGGACGACGGCGGGGCCGTCGACCGCGCGGCGGATCGAGGCGACGTCCGCGTCGGACAGCGACTCCACGCCCGCGTCGTTGTTCGGCGAGACGACCACCTGCGTCCCGATGTCGCCGATGGCGTCGTCGGCGCCCAGCGCCAGCACGTTCCCGAAGATGCCGAGCGCCGCGACCGCGAGGACGCCGATGCAGACGCCGAGCACGGCGAGCACCGTCCGCACGCGGTTCCGCCGCAGGTTCCGCGACGCCATCGACACCGCGGGCCCCCAGCCACGCAGCCAGCCGGCGAGCCCGTCCGACCGTCCGGCGGAGCCGTCTCGACTCATCGCCCGCACCCCGTCATCGCTCGCCACCCGCGTCCGTCGTCGCCGTCTGGCGGCCGCCGCGGCGGACTCGGCCGCTACGCCGGGCGTCGTCGTCCGCGTCGGGGGTCGGTCCCGGGCTGTCGTCCGCGTCGTCTTCCGGGATCCCGCCGGTCAACACGCCGTCGGTGAGGTCCACGACGCGGTCGGCGTACTCCTCGACGAGCGGGTCGTGCGTGACCGCGATGACGGCGACCCCCTCGGACTTCACGCGCTCGAACTCGCCGAGGATCGACTCGCCGGTCTCCGTGTCGAGGTTCCCGGTCGGCTCGTCCGCCAGCAGGACCGCGGGCTCGTTGATGAGCGAGCGGGCGATGGCGACGCGCTGTTTCTGCCCGCCGGAGAGCTCGGTCGGCTCGTGGTCGAGCCGCTCGCCGAGGCCGAACCGCGCCAGCAGCTCGGCGGCCCTGTCGCTCGCGTCGCCCGGGTCGAACGCCGTCGGCAGCGCGACGTTCTCGACGGCCGTCAGCGTCGGGAGCAGGTGGAAGTCCTGGAAGACGAACCCGATCGACTCCTTCCGGGCTTGCGTGCGCTCGCCGACCGAGAGGCTCGTCACGTCGGTCCCGTCGAGCAGACGCTGCCCGCTCGTGGGGTCGTCGAGCAGCCCCAACACGTTGAGCAGCGTCGACTTCCCCGAACCGCTGGGGCCGACCACGGCGACGAACTCCCCCGGTCGCACCGCGAAGTCGACGCTGTCGAGCGCGACGACCGGCTCGTCGCCCCCGCCCGGGTAGCGCTTGACCACGTCACGGAGCTCGACGGCGTAGCCGGACGCGGTCGGGCCGTCCGGCACGTCGCGGTCGCTCACGGCGCCGAGCCGTCGCGCCGCCGTCCGGTCGAGCCGCCGATCCGTCCGGTCCGGACCGCGACGCCGAGCGCGCCGACGAGGCCGACGAGCGCGAGGCCGCTGGCGGCCGCGCCCGCGGTACCCAATCCGCCGGTCCCGATCCGTCCGAGCGTGCCGCCGGCTTCGTCGTCGTCGCCGTCCGGCTCGGGCCCCGCGACGTTCAGCGTCTCCGTGTACCGGACCCCGCGCTCGGTGTAGGAGACCCGGACCGGGATCGTCTCGGCCGTCGAGGCGTTGACCGCGGTCGTCAGGTCGAAGCCGACGAAGTCGCTCGCGCCGAGGCTCCCGACGAAGTACTCGCCGCCGGCGGGCGTCGGCGCGACGCCCGGCGCGTCGCCGATCGAGACGATCGTCCCCGTCATCTCGCCGGTCCCGGCGTTGCCGAGGTTGGCGTCCACGACGACGCCGTCCGCGGTCTCGCGGAGCGTCACGTCAGTCACGGTCGGGTCGGTCTCGCTGACGGGGTACGTCACCGTCGACTCCGCGGTGCGGTCGGCGCCGCGGTCGTCGAGCCGGTCGGTGTCGGCGCGGAACGCGGCGGTCACCGTGACCGCCGAGCGCCGGTCGAGCGGCCCGAGGTCGACGATCACGCGGCGCTCCTCGCCGGGCGCGACGTCCTCGACGACGAACGGGCCGACCGAGACGGTCCGCTCGTCGCCGTCGACGGCGGTGCCGACGGCGCGGAGGCTGACGCGGTCGGCGGTCGTCGTCCCGGTGTTGACCACGGTCACCTCGACCGGCGAGTCGGCGATCGGCGGCGACTCGTCGTCGCCGTCGCCCGTGTCGAGGCCGCCCCCGCCGCCGAAGATGCCCTGGATGCCGCCGATGCCGAGGTCGCCGGTCGCGCTCTCGCCGTCGTCGTCGCTCCGGAGGTCCTCGGGGTCGAGCGCGCGGGTCCGCAGGTCGAGCGCGACCTGCGTCGGCCGCACGTCGAGCACGGTGTCGCGGCTGACGGTCACGAACTCGCCGGTGGTCGACTGGTTCGCGACGGCCTCGACCGTGAGCCGCTTCTCGCCTGGCTCGTCGAACTCGGTCCAGAGCGTCGCGTCGAGCGAGTCGCCCGCGGAGAGGGCGCCGACGCCCGAGACGCTGTCGAGCACCTCGCCGTCGGCGTCGCGCACGCGGATCTCGGTGACGTTCGCCGCCGCGTCGCTGCCGCCGGAGTTCGAGACGGTGACGTTCAGGGCCGTCCGCTCGCCGACCGTCGGGTCGCTCGGGGACGCGCCCACCGCACCGACGGTGATCCGCGCGTCCGGGACCGCCGTCGCCCCGCCGATCGCGAACGCGCCGCCGACGGTCGCCACGAGCAGGGTCGCGGCCAGCAGCGCGGCTGGGTTTCGTATGGGAGTCAAAGTCACTAATACTAGACGACCTGCGTGGATATATCCGTCGGCGACGGAAGCTGACGGCCCCTCTCGGCCGTTCGGGCCGAAAGCGCGGAAACGCCGGCCGGCGGTCGGCGCCGGTCGGAACGCGCGGCGGCGGCCGCTCTCCGAGACGTACCGGTTACGGTTGCTTTTTCAACGGCCCGACGTAAGTGACGGTAATGAGCGAACGCGACACCGCGCGAGCGGGGGATCGACGATGATGGGTAACAACGACCAGCAGGCGTACGACCGCGGCACGTCGCTGTTCTCGCCCGACGGACGCATCTACCAGGTCGAGTACGCCCGCGAGGCGGTCTCGCGCGGCGCGCCGAGCGTCGGGGTCCGGACGACGGACGGCGTCGTCTTCGTCGCGATGTCCCGGCCCTCCTCGTCGCTGATGGAGGCCGAGAGCATCGAGAAGCTCCACAAGCTCGACGACCACGTCGGCACCGCGAGCGCGGGCCACGTCGCCGACGCGCGCCAGCTGATCGACCTCGCGCGCCGGCAGTCGCAGGGGAACCGCCTGCGCTACGGCGAGCCCGTCGGCGTCGAGACGCTGACGAAGTTCGTCACCGACCACATCCAGGAGAACACCCAGCGCGGCGGCACGCGCCCGTACGGCGCCGCGCTCCTCATCGGCGGCATCGACGACGGCGAGCCGCGCCTGTTCGCGGCCGACCCGTCTGGCACGCCCAACGAGTGGAAGGCGACCGTCATCGGCGGCGGCCGGCAGGACATCCAGGGCCACCTCGAAGACGAGTGGAGCGACGACCTCTCGCTGGAGGACGGCATCGAACTGGCCGTCGCGGCGCTGGCCGCCCACGACGACGAGTTCGAGCCCTCGGACCTCGCGGTCGCGACCGTGACCGAGGCGGACGGCTACCGCACGGTCCCGCTCGCGGAGGTCGAGACCGCGTTCGAGGCGGCCGGCCTCGACGCCGACGACGAGGACGCCGACGACGAGTCCGACGCGGACGAGTAGCGACCCCGCCTCGGCCGCCGCCGGCTCCGTCCGGCCGACGGCCCGCGCGGAATTGTATATCCCACACACAACACTTTTAGCGGCGGGACCCCATAGGACTACTGTAAGATGCCCGATTCGATGTCCGAACAGCTCCAACGGGACATGGAGTGCGAGGGGTTACTCGAGTGTTTCCACGGCCTGAAGCAGTTGGACAAGGACTGCTACCGGTCGCTCGTGTCGGCCGAGGAAGCGCTCACGATAGACGAGGTCGCCGAACGCGTCGACCGCGAGCGCTCGACCGCCTACCGCGCGGTCCAGCGCCTCCTGAACGCCGGCTTCATCCAGAAAGAACAGATCAACTACGAACAGGGCGGCTACTACCACGTGTACAGCCCGACGGACCCGTCGCAGATCGCCGACGACATGCAGCGCATGCTCAACGACTGGTACGCGAAGATGGGCCAGCTCATCGGCGAGTTCGAAGAGAAGTACGACCGCCCGGAGCAAGTCGCCGTCACCGCCGAGAACTGACGCGCGGGCCGCGACGTCGGTCGTCGCCAGTAGCCGGAGCGGACGCTGTTTTTCTACCCCCCTTGCGGTTGCTAGTATTGTACAATAAACCCAATAGTATATGTTTCAGTCGCGCGAACGGTCGGGCATGGACACGACCATCGCCGTCCTCGACGCGTCGGTCGGAGAGACCCCGGCCGAGCCGAACCTCCGCCGCGAACTCGACGCCGACGTCACGGTGTACAAGGTCAGCGAGGGCGCGTTCCCGCCGCCGGTGGCGTCGTCGGACTGGCGGTTCGACGGGGTCGTGATAAGCGGCTCGCAGACCTCCGTGTACGACGACCGGGACTGGATCCACGAGGCGACGGAGCGGCTCCGCCGGATCCACGAGGCCGACGTACCGATACTCGGCATCTGCTGGGGCCACCAGTTCCTCGCGCAGGCGCTCGGCGGGCGCGTCGTCGACATGGGCGAGTACGAACTGGGGTACGAGTCGATCGCGCGCGTCGGCGAGGACCCGCTGTTCGCCGGCGTTCCGGAGACGTTCACGAGCTTCGAGACGCACTCCGACCGGGTCGCCGAGGTGCCGCCCGGCGCGGTCACCCTCGCGGAGAACGGGGTCGGCGTCCAGGCGTTCCGGCTCGGGAGCGCCTACGGCGTCCAGTTCCATCCGGAGTACGACCGGCAGACGGCGGAGTGGGTGACGGAGGGGAAGGACCTCCCGGACGCGCGGATCCGGGCCGTCATGGACGGCATCACGGACGAGCGCGTCGCCGAGGCCGAGGCGGCGACCGCCGTCTTCGACAACTTCCTCGACATCGCGGAGCGCCACCAGCCCGTTCGGCACCGCGAGTAACCGGGCGGACTGGGGTCGGGGCGGTCAACGGGAGCCCGGCGGTCGCGGCAGGCGCCCCTGGTCGCAACCGGGGTTCCGACGGTGCGAGCCGCGCCGAGCGGGCTCGGGACCGACCGGCTGCGTTGTTTCTCCGACGCAAGTGTGTCGCGGCTAGCGGTCGCCTCGACGGACGGCGCCGCGGCTGGCAGACGTGGAATCGACGGCTCGAAAAGCGGCCCCGACCGGGGTGAGGCCGACGCTCAGAACGTGAACACGTGGTCGGCCTCCTCGGCGGCCTCGAGGAAGGTGACCGCGCCGGCGAACTGCGTGGTCAGGTCGTCGTCGATGGCGTCCTGCTCCCAGTGGAGCATGTCGAGCGTGGTCGTACACGCGACCGAGGTGACCGCCTCGCCGCCGTCGGCGATCAGCTGGTCGAGCATGTCGTAGGGGTTCGGCATCCCCTCGTCGAGCAGCGGCTGGACCGACGAGAGGTCCTTGTCGCCCTCGAGCAGGTGCGTCAGCCCGTCGAAGGTGAAGTAGAGGAACACGTCGGTGTCCATCGTCAGCGCGACGTGGCCGAGGTTGGTCGCCATCGCGAGGCTCTTGGGGTCGTCGTCGGAGACGATGATGCCGATCTCGTCCATATTCAGGCCTCCTTGCGGACGTAGTGGGTGTACACGTCGTCGCCCTCCTCCTGCGCGAGGAGCGTGACGCCGTCGGTGCCGGTCGCCCAGCCGTCGATGTCGCTCACGCTACCGGGGTCGGTGGCGACGACCTCCAACACGCCACCGGGGGTGAGGTCGTCGATCGCGCCCTTCGTCTTCACGATGGGCATCGGGCAGCTCAGTCCCTTCACGTCCAATGTCTCCGCGACGTCTATCTCTTTGCTCATGGGTTGGTTGTACGCACTGAACAATATCGCCCGCCCGCTCTTTAATCTTGTGCGTTTAGTCCAATACAGATCTAGACTTCAAACCGGTACAAGACGGTACGATACTGTCGTACGTCGGTTCTCGCGAATAACTCTCACGGAAATTGTATTGTACACCCAAAGCAATATTATCTGCGAGCACGAACCGTCGGGTATGCGTATCGTATTCGCGACGGACCTATCGGACGCGAACGAGGCGGCGATCGAGTCGCGGACCTGTCTCGAGTGCCTCGACAACATCGGCGTCGGCGAGGTCCACCTGCTGACGGTCGTCCCCGACAACGTCTCCAGCGGGCTACCGGGGATGGGCGCGGCCACCGACGCGCGGGAGGCGCTCGCCCCGCAGCGACGCGTCTTCGAGCGCGCGGGGTTCGAGGTGGAGACGCACGTCGCGCGCGGGACCCCACACCGGCGCATCAACGGGCTGGCCGAGCGGCTCGACGCCGACATGATCGTCGTCGGGTCGCGCGGGGAGGCCCCGCTCCGGAACCGGCTCGTCGGCGGGACCGTCCGCAACGTCGCGCGGACCGCCGTCAGACCGCTGCTCGTGGAGCGGATCGAGGAGACGCCGGACGGCCACGCGGTCAAGAAGGAACACCTGTTCCGGGACGTGCTGTACGCGACCGACTTCTCCGAGAACGCGGCGCGGGCCTACGACTTCTTCCCGACGCTGACGGGCGCGACGGAGCGGGCGTACCTGCTCCACGTGGGGAGCCCGAGCGATTCGGGATCGACGAGCGACGCCGAGGCGCGGCTGGAGGAACTGGCGACGGACCTCCGCGACCGGACTGGGTTCGAGGTCGAGACGAACGTCAGGTCGGGGAAGCCCGTCGACGAGATCACGGCCGAAGAGGAGCGCGTGGGCGCGACGACGACGCTCGTCGGCGCACGCGGCACGAGTCGGCTCCGGCGGCTCCTCCTCGGGAGCACGGCCGAGTCGGTCGTCGCGCGCGGCTCGAACAACGTCCTGCTCGTCCCGCCCGAGGCCGCCGCGCCGCGCTGAGAGTGGTTCGGAGCCCGCGCGGCGAACCGAACCTCGCGCGACGAACTGGGACCGAACGCGCGCCGCACCGCTCGGCGTAGATTTTTGGGACCGGAACGCCGATCGCGGGTGATGGCACGAGAGACGGTCGCACACCGCGACGGCCACGTGTACGAGTTCGGTCCCGAGATGGAGCCGGTGTACGAGGCCGACGACGGCGAGGCGGTGACGATAACGACGATCGACAGCCTGAACGGCGCGATCCAGCGCGACGACGACCTGCTCGAGGAGATCCCCGAGGAGGTCAACGCCGCGACGGGTCCGATCGCGGTGGCCGGCGCGAGCCCGGGCGACGTCCTCGCGGTCGAGATCGAGGCCGTCCGCGTCGCGGAGGACCGCGGGCGCGTCGTCACCGCGCCCGGGTTCGGCCTCCTGCGCGACGACCCCGATATCGAACACCCGGCGACGCGGATCACCGAGGTCGAGGGCGACGACCACGCGGACGGCGCCGGCGACCGGATCGACTTCGAGGGGATCGACGTGCCGATCGAGCCCGTTATCGGGACGATCGGCGTCGCCACCGACGGCGAGACGATCTCGACGCTGTCGCCCGACGACCACGGCGGGAACCTCGACACGACCGACGTGACCGCCGGGACGACCGTCTACTTCCCGGTGTTTCAGGAGGGCGCGATGCTGGCGATGGGCGACGCGAAGGCGGCGATGGCCGACGGCGAGATGTGCGGGACCGGCGCGGAGATCGCGGTCGAGGTCGACGCGACGCTCTCCGTGATCGACGACCCGGCGGTACCGCTGGACCGGCCCCTCCTCGACACCGGCGACGCGGTGAAGACGGTCGCGAGCGCCGAGACGCTGGAGGAGGCGGTCGAACTGGCGAACCGTGACATGCTAGGGCTCTTAGCGCACCACCACGGCTTCTCGCGCACCGAGGCGTACCTCTTCTCCAGCCTCGTCGGCGGCGTAGAGATCAGCCAGGTGGTCGACCCGCAGGTGACGGCGCGGAACGCCGTGCCGAGCGAGTACCTCTCGGTCCCATTCTGACCCCGGGGGGAGCGGTCTCGCCGCCGAGCCGACCACGGCGCGGCGCTCGCCGCCCGGGCCTCTTCGCGTCCGTCTCGGGCGTCAGCGCTCAGATCGGTCGGCGAACCGACGCGCGGCGTCGCTCAGCCCGGCGTCGGCCGCCGTCTCCTCCTCTCCCGTATCGTCGGTGCGGGCGGCCGCCGCGTCCCGATCGAGGTCCGCGGCGGTCCCGTCATCCGCGGCGAGCGAGTCGTCGCCGTCGGCCGCTGCTGCCCTCTCGGTGCGATCCTCGCCGGATCGGTCGGCCGCCTCTCCCGCGGGCGGCTCGCCGACGTCGGCCGGGTCGGCGTCCGGCGGGTAGCTCAGCTCCGCGGGCGGGACGAAGACCGTCTCGACGGCGCGGACGATCTCGTCGACCTGCGCCTCGTCGAGCCGGTCGGCGTAGGCTTCTCGAACGAGGTCCGGGACCGCGTAGGCGTAGTGGCCGCGGCCGGCGTGCCGGATGAGCCCCGCGCGGCGGATCGGTCGGTGGCGGCTGTAGGCGTGGCCGGAGTCGCCGTCGCCGCCGGCGTCGATGTGGGCCGCGACGGGGTCGCTCGCGCCCTCTCGCCGGTAGTGGCGGAGCATCCCGCGGGAGAGCTCCGGGAGCGCCTCGATCCGCGAGCGGAGCTCCTCGATGACCGCCTCGCGGGTGCCGAGCTCGATCGCGTCGTCGAACCGGAGCGCGCTCTCGGCGACGTCGTCGCGGGTGACCGGGTCGACGTCGTCCGGAGGCCCCGACGCGGACTCGGCCGCGGCCTCGGGAGCTGGGGGTTCGGCGTCGCCGGGCGCGGGGGATTCGGAGTCGTCGGCGACGGCGTCGGGCGGCGACTCCCGGGGCTCCTCGGCGGAGGCAGAGTCGCTCTCGGACTCGCCGGCGGTCTCTGGACCGCCGTCCGCGGCCGATTCCGCCGAGTCGCGCTCGGTCGCGGCGACCGCCTCGTCGTACGACTTGAGCACCGACTGGTCGCCGTCGCCCGCCGGCCGGCCGGCGTTCGTCGCGGCCGGGGCGCCGCCGCGGTACGGGGCCTCCGCCTTGCCCAGCAGCGCCTGCGCGAACTGGTCGGCCATGTTGCTCAGGTCGCGGGCCTCCTCCAGCTCGCGTTCGAGGTCGTCGATCCGCCGGTCCTTCTTTTCTACCTCCTGTTTGAGGTCGGCGATCTCGGACTCGCGGCGCTCCTTCTCGTCGGAGATCGACTCGAGCTCGCCGACGAGGTCGCTGGAGACGGACTTCAGTTCCGGGCGCTCGAAGTCGTCCAGCCCGGGCGTCGCGCCCGCGTCGAACGTCTCCTTGCGGTGGAACTGGATCCGGCGGATCGACTCGTCCCAGTCGGTCATCAGAAACGCCTCGCCGTCGCCGAGGTCCTCCACCGCGCTCGCGTACTTCGAGCCGAGGATACGTCCGACCACCTTCGTGTCGTTGTCCCAGGTGAGCCGGTGCCAGCAGAGCCAGTCGCACTGGGTGATGAAGTCCTTCTTGACGTCGGCCGGGCGCTGGCTGATGCCGACGATGCCGAGCCCGTGCTTCCGGCCGCGCTTCCCCACCTTGATCAGCATCTTCCCCGTCTCGTCCATCCCGCCGCCCTCGGGGATGTACTCGTGGCACTCCTCGATCACGAGCAGGAAGGGCTTCTTCATCCGCTTCTCCTTCGCGAACAGCTGTTTGACGACCTCTAAGAGGAGCTCGTTGGCGGTGTCCTCCTCGAGGTAGCCGGAGACGTCCAAGATGATCGGGACGTTCTGCTCTAAGGCCAGCGTCGCGATCTTCTCCGCGTGTTCGGGGGAGACGACGATGTCGCACTCGTCGTCCGCGCCGGCGTGGAGGATCTCGTACTCCTCTTTCAGCCCGTAGTACTCGCCGTCCGTGTCGACGATGAGGACCGGGAAGCCGCTGTCGAGCAGGTTCTCGATCACGACCGAAGCGGTGTTGCTCTTGCCGGAGCCGCTCTTGCCCGTGATAAACGACCGGCCGGTGAGGACGTCGACGACCGGGAGTTCGACCGGCGACCCCGGCTCCGCCGTCGCGTCGCCGCCGATCCCCTCGCTGACGTCCGCGACGTGGATCGTCTCTGCCTCGCTCATACCCGTGAGAGGTAGCGCCCGCCTCATAAACCATCGCCTCGCTCGCCCTCCGGGTTCGTCTACCTCGGGCGGGCCGCGTCCCGCGGTCCGCAAGACGTATGCCGCCGCCGGGAGTGCGGCCGCGTATGGACACCGAAAACGCCCTCCTGAACGCGCTCGTCGGCGCGATCGCGACGGCGGTGCTCTCGTTCACCGGTATCTCGCCCCTGCTCGGCGGCGCGCTCGCCGGCTACTTGAACGAAGACGACGGGCTCCGGGTCGGCGCGATCTCCGGGGCGATCGCGTCGATCCCGGTCGTCGGACTGCTCCTGCTCGTGCTCGTGTTGTTGCCGTTCCTGGGCCTCTTCGGGTTCCCGCTCGAGGTCGGGATCGCGGCCGGCGGCGTCGTGGTCTTCGGGGCGATCGTCGTGATCGGCGGCGTCGCCTACACCGTGGTGTTGAGCGCGCTCGGCGGACTGATCGGCGTGTACGCGAGAAAAGAGCTGTAAGAGTCGCGCGTCGCGGGCTCGGTCCGCGCGGCGGGTTCAGTGCTCGCCGCCGGTGCCGCGCCGGTCCGAGTCGAGGTCGATGTCGAGGTCGTCGAGGAGCGCCTCGGCCTCAGCGCGCTTCTCCTGATGGTCTTCGAGGAACTCGCGCATCAGCTCCGCCGCCTGCTCCTTACACCCGCCACAGAGGCGTTCGCCGTTGACGCACTCGGCGTACACCTCCTTGGTGAGCTCGTCGTCGTCGCCCGCGAGCAGGTAGGCGTACAGCTCGTAGACGGGGCACTCGTCGGCCTCCCCGCCGAGCTCGCGCTGCTCCTCGGCGGTGTCGCGCCCGCCGGTCGTCGCCGCCTTCACCTTGTCGTAGCCGTCCTCGGGGTCGTCGAGCAGCGAGATGTGGCTCGCCGGGATCGACGAGGACATCTTGCCGCCGGTGAGCCCGGTCATGAACCGGTGGTAGATCGAGGAGGGCTGCCGGAAGCCGAACCCGTCGTGGTCGATCTCGACCTCCCGCGCGACGGACTCGGCCTCGCCGCGGGTGAGGTCGAACGCGTCGACGTGGCCCTCGAAGACGCGCTTTTCGCCCTCTACGGCCTCTATCAGCGCCTCGAACGCCTCGTCGGTGGCGTTGCGGTCGAAGAACCGAACGCGGGGGCGGAGCGGCTCCTTGCCGCCGGCGCGGAGCTTGTCGAGGGCGGTCGCCTTCGCGGCCGCGAGGTCGACGCTCTCGCGGTCGCTCTCCGGCGGCTCGTAGTCGGCGAGCCACTCGGCGGCGTCCTCGCAGCGCACGTCGGTCTCGGCGGTGTCGGTCTCTTCGGCGTCGCCGTCGCCGTCGCGGGCCGCGAGCGCGTCGTACGCCGCCCGCACCAGCCGCCGCTCGTCGTCGTCGAGCTCGAAGGAGGCGAACGCCTCTGTCACCTTGAAGTAGCGCACGCGGGTCGCGAGGTCGCGGGTGAGCCGGACGTGCGGGTCCTGGTCGGGGCCGACCGGGATCACCGTCGGCTTCGGCTCGTCGACGAGCTGCGGGTAGAGGATGTCCGCGGTCTGGGTGATCACGCTCTGCATGTGCGAGACGTTCGTCTCGCCGTCGAAGCCGTAGATCGCCTCGAACTCGGAGAAGTTGGCCTTCGCGCCGAGTTCGAAACCGAGGTCCTGGACCGCACGGTTGTCAGACTGCCGGTAGAGCTCGCCGTCTTCCGGGTCGAACCCGAGCGCGAGCAGCGAGAGCAGGTAGCTCCGGGCGTGCTCGTCGATCTCGTCCCACGACATCCCGCGTGCGGCGTGCGCCTCGAGGTCGGCGATCAGCCCGAAGACGTCGCCACCCTGTCGCTGGTGCCAGATCAGCTCGTCGAAGACGAGCTTGTGACCGATGTGCGGGTCGCCGGTGGGCATGAATCCGGAGAGCGCCGCGAACGGCTCGTCGTTCGCCATCGCCTCGGCGACCGCGTCGTACTCGCGGTGGCCGAAGATGACGCCGCGGCGCATCAGGTAGTGCGGATCCGGCACGTCGTCGTCGACCTCGTCGAACGCCTCGATGCCGAACTCCGCGAAGAGGTCCGCGTAGTCCCCGACCGACGCCGACCCCCACGGGTCGAGCGCGACGTCCTCGGTCGGCTCGTCCGCGCGCTCGGTCCCGCCGTCCGTCCGAGGGGCGGCCGGGTCGGTCGCGGCGTCGCCGCGCCCGTCGCCCGGCGGGGTCGCGCCCTCGGGGGTGTCCTCGTCCATACCAACCCTCCCGTCGGTCGACGCAAAAACCGTTCGCTTGCGCGGGAGCGGTTGGCACGGCGTGTCGGCCGACCGCCGGGGTCACTCCGCGTGCGGCACCAGCCGCGTCGCGGTCGCCTTCCACCGGAGCGACACCGGGTCGCCGGGCGCGAGACCGAGCCGATCGACGCTCTCGGCGGTGATCAGCGCCGCGACGTCGACGGCGGCGTCGCCCGTCGCTTCCCGGTCGACCGGTTCGACCGCGACCCGAACCGTCGACACCGTCTCGCCGGAGTCGATGCGGGAGACGCGGCCGGTCAGGCGGTTCCGGGCGCTCGTGGCGTCCGGGTCGACCGCGTTGGCCGCGTCGTTAACCGTGACCGCGTCCGCGCCGATCCGGACCTGGACCGGATCGCCCACGGCGACTGCGTCGCCGTCGCCGTCGCTATCGGTGTCGGCGCCGTCGCCGGTCCCGCCGTGGAGGCCGGAGAGCGCGCCGACCGCGGTGTCGACGACCGCGATCTCGCCGTCGATCGCCTCGACCGTCCCGCGGAGGACAGTCTCGGGCACCGACGCCGTCGCCGCGAGGACGGCCTGGAGCCGGTCGTAGCGGTCGAGGAGCTCCCGGGCCGAACCGGCGAGTCGGCTCCCGCCGCCGCCCTCGCCGCCGCGGCGACGCTCGACGAGGGTCCCGTAGGCCCCCTCCAGCGTCTCGATCCGCGAGAGGGCGCGGGCCCGGGACCGACCCAGCGCCGACGCGGCGCCGGCGACCGACCCCGCGGCGTCGACGGCGCGCAGGAGCGCCGCGTCGCGGCCGTCGAACTCCACGCCGCCCTCGATGAGCGCGGCGCGTCCCCGACCCGCGGCCGCGTCGGGACCGGTCGTGTCGCTCATGCCCGGAGGATGTGCCCGGGTCGTGTTGGGGGTTTCGACGCGCCGACGGCCGTCGGTCCAGTGGCCTCGATCCGGCGTTCGGTGCCGCGACGCAACTTATATGCCGTGTCGACCCACCGTTGTATCCATGGCGATACAACGACGGAAGTTCGTGGCCGCGCTCGGTGCGGGAACGATCGTGGGTACGGCGGGCTGCTCGTCGACGGGCGGGAGCGACGGCGGCGGCAGCGGCGGGAACGGCACCGCCGACGAGATGCCTTCGGTCGCCGGCGAGACGCTGACGCTCACGACGACGACGAGCACCTACGACACGGGGTTACTCGACGAGATCCACACGGACTTCGAGGAGATGTACGGCGTCACGGTCGACGCCGTCGCGCAGGGGACCGGCGCGGCGCTGGAGACCGCCCGGAACGGCGACTCGGACATCGTGATGGTCCACGCCCGCGGGCTCGAAGACGAGTTCATGCGGAACGGGTACGGGGTCAACCGCCGCGACCTGATGTTCAACGACTTCGTGATCGTCGGCCCGGCGGACGACCCGGCGGGGATCGAGGGGATGGGCTCCGCGACCGAGGCGCTGACGACCATCGCCGAGGCGCAGGCGCCGTTCGTCTCCCGCGGCGACAACTCGGGGACGCACACGAAGGAGCTGAACCTCTGGGACGCGGCGGGCACGGACCCCGGCGGCGACTGGTACCAGGAGACCGGCACCGGCATGGGCGAGGCGCTCAACGTCGCCAACCAGCAGGGCGCGTACACGCTCTCGGACCGCGGGACGTTCATCTCGCAGCGCTCCGAGATCGACCTCACGATCCTCGTCCAGGGACCGATCGAGGGCGGGCCGGAGATCCTCGCGAACCCGTACGGCGTCATGGCGGTCAACCCCGGCGTCCACGAGAACGCCAACTACGACCTCGCGATGGCGTACATCGGGTGGATCACCAGCCCGGGCGTCCAGAACGCCATCTCCGACTACCAGGTGAACGGCGAGCAGCTGTTCTTCCCGGAGGCCGTCTCCGAGGACCCCGACTTCCAGCAGTACGTTCCGGAAGGCTGGAGTAGCGACGACGCCGACGCGTAAGCGTGCCGCTCGAACCGGTCGCACAGCTGGCCCCCGCCCTCCTCGACGCGGGCGCGGGCCCCGCGACGTCCCTCCTCGGCGCCTCGTTCAGAGAGGGGTACGTCGGGAGCATCGTCGCGGTCTCGCTGTACGTGAGCCTCACCGCGGTCGCGCTGAGCACGCTCGTCAGCGTCCCCGCCGCCGTCGCCATCGGCCTCACCGACTTCCCCGGGAAGGGGTTCGTGAAGTCGGTCGTCAACACGGGGATGGGGTTCCCGAGCGTGGTCGTCGGCCTGGTGGTGCTGTTCGCGGTCTCGAACCAGGGGCCACTGGGGTCGCTGGAGCTCATCTTCACCCGCGAGGCGATGATCATGTCGCAGTTCGTCCTCGCGACGCCGCCGATCACGGCGATCAGCCTCGCGGCCGTGAGCGGCGTCGACGACGGGGTCCGCGACGCCGCCCGCGTCCTCGGCGGGACCCGCGTCGACGTGGCGCTGGTCGTGATCAAGGAGGCGCGCTACGGCATCGCGACCGCGGTGCTGGCCGGCTTCGGCCGCGCGATCAGCGAGGTCGGCTCCGTGCTGATCGTCGGCGGGAACATCACGAGCGCGGACGGCATCTCGAAGACGCGTACCCTGACGACGGCCATCCAGCTGGAGGCGCGGCAGGGCCGCTACGAGACCGCGATGGTGCTCGGCGCGGTGCTCGTCGCGCTCGTGTTGACCGTCAACGCCGTCGTCGTCCGCTTCGGCGACCGCGGGGTGACCGGCTGATGCGGAGGGAGGTGACCGACTGATGCTGGGGGAGGTGACCGACTGATGCTCCGCGCGACGAACGTGTCGCGGTCGTACGGCGACGAGCCCGTGTTCCGCGACCTCACGATCGACGTCGACGCGGGCGAGGTCGTCGCCGTCATCGGTCCCTCCGGCGTCGGCAAGACGACGCTGCTGCGGACGCTCGCGCTCTCGCTGGAGCCCGACGAGGGGACGGTGACGCTCGACGGGACCGACCCGTGGGCGGCCGACGAGGCGGAGCGGCTCGCGCTGCGCCGCCGCGTCGGCATGGTGTTCCAGGAGGCGAGCCTCTTCGACGGGACGGTCGCCCGCAACGTCGAGTACGGGCTCCGCGTCCGCCGCTCGTGGAGCGAGCGGCTCGCCTCGCTGGTCCGGCTGAACGGGGCCGCCGACGCGGTCCGCGAGTCGCTGGACGTCGTGGGGCTGGCCGACAAGACCGACCAGCCGGCCGACTCGCTCTCCGGCGGCGAGGCCCAGCGGGTGTCGTTCGCCCGCGCGCTGGCGTACGAGCCGGACGTCCTGCTGCTTGACGAACCCAGCTCCGACCTCGACCCGCGCAACACCGCGGTCATCGAGGACGCCGTCGGCGAGGCGAGCGACAGGGGGATCGGCGTCGTCGTCGCGACCCACGACATGCATCAGGCCGAGCGGGTCGCCGACCGCGTCGCGGTGCTGCTGGACGACGGGATCACGGAGGTCGGGCCGACCGAGGAGATCTTCGAGGACCCCGCCGACGAGCGAACCCGGAAGTTCATCTCGGGCGAACTGGTGTACTAAAATCGATAGGTCTCGAGAAGTCGATCAGAGTTCGGCGATCTGACGGAGACGACCGACAGTTCTGCGGCGAACACCCCCGAAGCCCCAGTCGCGAGGCCCCTTCGAGTTCCACCCGGACCGCGACCGCACGGCACCTCACGCCTCCCCGGCCTCGTCGCTCACTGCTCGCGGTTTCACCGCTCGCGACCGAGGCGCTCGCTTCGCTCGCACCTCGCACCGTTCGCGACTC
>NZ_CAKZRO010000037.1 GCF_937146585.1 uncultured Halorubrum sp.
CTACGCCAGCGCGGCCGCCAGCTTCTCCACCGGGTGCGACGGCTCCGGTACCTCGCCGGGCCCCTCCTCCAGCTGGGTCCGGCAGGAGGTCCCCGGCGCGACGAGCGCGTCCCCGCCGCTGGCGTCCACCTGCTCGAAGAGGTTCTCGCCGATCGCCTTGCTCATGGAGTAGTGCTCGGCCTCGTAGCCGAACGAGCCCGCCATCCCGCAACAGGAGGAGTCGAGGGGGTCGACGCCGTAGCCCGCGCGCCGCAGCACGCCGACGGCGTGGTGGTCCTTCTTCGTCGCCTTCTGGTGACAGTGGCCGTGGTAGGTGAGCGACTCGGTGGGCGCGTCGAGGGCGAGCGCCTCGTCGAGCCGGTGGGCGTCGACGTACTCCATGATCCCGTAGGCGTGCTCCGAGACGGCGGCCACGTCGGCGTCGGGCACGTCGCTGGCGTCGCCGTCGAGCAGGTCGTGGTAGTCGGACTGGAGCATGACGGCGTCGGAAGGCTCGACGACGACGACCTCCCAGCCGTCGCGGACCCGCGGCGCGAGCGTCTCCACGGCGTCCCTCGCCGTCGCGCGCGACACGTCGAGCATCCCCTTCGAGTGGGGCGGCCGCCCGCTCCCGTCGACGTCCGGAATCTCGACGTGGCAGTTCGCGGCCTCCAACACCCGCACCGCGGCCTTCCCCGCGCCGGGGTTCGTGTAGGTGGTGTACACGTCGGGGAAGAGCAGCACGTCGCGGTCGGCCTCCTCGCGCGGGACGGCCGCGCCGCCGCGGGCCTCGAACCAGTCGACGAGCGTCTCCGAGCGGAACTCGGGGAGGTCCCGTTCCCTCGCGATCCCCAGCGCCTTCTCCGCGATGAGCCCGCTCCCGGGGATCTTGTTCGGGAGGTTCGACAGCGGCGCGAACCGCGAGGCGAGCGGCGCGAGCGACTCGAAGCGCCCGAGAAGCCGCGTCCGGAGGTCGATCCCGTGCTCCTCGTGGTGGGCGTGCTCGACCTCCGCCTTCAGCTTCGCCATGTCGACGCCGCTCGGGCAGTCCACCTTACACCCCTTACAGCCGACACAGAGGTCCATCACTTCGGTGACGAACTCGTCGTCGGTCGGGTCGTCCGGCAGTTCACCGGAGATGGCCCCGCGGAGCATGTTCGCCCGGCCGCGGGTCGACTGGACCTCCTCCTCCGACGCGCGGTAGGTGGGACACATCACGCCGCCGGTGGTCTCCTGCGGGCCGCGGCAGCCGCCGCAGCCGTGACACAGCTCGACCATCCCCTGCATCCCGTTGTCGACGGCCCACTCCATCGCGGGGTCGAAGCCGGCGTCGTACTCGTAGTCGGCGTCGAACCGCAGGTTCTCGCCCAATTCGACGTCGCCGCAGACGTTCCCCGGGTTCAGCAGCCAGTCGGGGTCGAACGCGGTCTTGAGGTCGCGGAACGCCTCCCAGAGGTCGTCGCCGTACAGCTTGCGGTTCCACTGGGTCCGCGCGCGGCCGTCGCCGTGCTCCCCCGAGACGGAGCCGCCGAGCCGCACCACGGCGTCGGTGACGCGGTCGGCGATGTCGACCATCGCGTCGACGTCGTCGACCTCCTTCGTGTTGATCAGCGGGCGGATGTGCAACACCCCCGGGCCGGCGTGCGCGTAGAAGGTGGCGAACGTGTCGTTGTCCTCCAGGATCGCTTGGAACTCGCGGGTGTACTCCGGGAGGTGTTCCGGCGGGATGGCGCAGTCCTCGATGAAGGAGATGTGCTTCTCGTCGGTGGTGCGGGAGAGCAGGATCGGCAGCCCCGCCTTCCGCATCTTCCAGAATCGGTCGCGTTCCGCGGGGTCGTGCGCCTCCATCGCGTGCGCCGCCCGACGGGGGTGGCTCGTCGTCTCTGCGGCCCCGTCGCTCGGCTCGGCCGCCGTCTCGACCCCGGCCCCCGCCCCGCCCTCGGCGGCCCCGACCCGGTCCGCGATCAGGTCCGCGACCTTCTGTCTCCCCGCCGCGTCGTCCTCGGCGTAGAACTCGACGAGCAGCACGGAGTCGGTGCCGTCGGGGAGCATCCCGACGACGTCCTCGAACTCCGGCGTCTCGGCCGCGAGGCCCAAGAGCACGTCGTCCATCACCTCGACGGCGGCGGGGTCGTGCTCGAGGCACGCCGCCACGTCCTCCATCGCGTCGAGGAGGTCGTCGTAGGTGAGCAGCGCGACCGCCTTCGTCTCGGGGATCTCGACGAGCGAGACGGTCGCCTCGGTGACGGTCGCGAGCGTCCCCTCGCTGCCGGCCATGAGCCGGCCGAGGTTGACGACACCCGCCTCGCCGTACTCGCCGCGGTGCTCGGCGAGCAGCCGGTCGAGGTTGTAGCCGGAGACGTTGCGCTTCAGCTCCGGGAACCGCTCGTCGATCCGGTCGGCCTCCTCGTCGAGGATCCGCACGATCTCGGCGTGGATGCGCGGGAGAAGGTCGTCCGCGTCCGGGTCGGCCGACGCGCGGAGCTCGTCGACCGCGACCTCGCCGAACGTCGCCACCGTGCCGTCCGCGAGGACGACCTCCAGCTCCTCGACGTAGTGGTCCGTCTTCCCGTACTTCAGCGAGTGCGCGCCGGTGGAGTTGTTCCCGATCGCGCCGCCGACCGCGGACTTGTCGCGCCACGCCGGGTCGGGCGCGAACTTCAGTCCGTGGGGCTCGACCGCGGCGTTGAGGTCGCCGATGTACGCGCCCGCCTGGACGCGGGCGGTCTCCGCGTCGGGGTCGGTCGACAGCACGCCGTCCATCTCGCCGGTGAGATCGAGGACGACCGCCTCGTTGACGGTCTGGCCGGCGAGGGAGGTGCCGCCGCCGCGCGGGAGCACCGGGATCCCCTCCCGGAAGCAGTACTCGTGGACGGCCGCGACGTCCGCGGTCGACTCGGGGATCACGACGCCGATCGGGGTGACCTCGTACGCCGACGCGTCGGTCGCGTACAGCCGCTTCGAGTAGTCGTCGAACCGCACGTCGCCCGCGACGCGGCGGTCGAGCGCGTCGACGAGTTCGGGTCGCTCGACCGCGCCGCCGGTGTAGTCGAAGTCCCCGCCCTCCGTCGGGTCGGGACCGGGGGTGTGAGTCGCCATGCGAATCCCTCGCAGTCGAACCGTGAAAAACTTCCTGCCGTCTGCGCGTCGGGGGAATTCGATCGCCCGCGCGGCGGGCGAGACCGCCGCGTGCCGGCCGCGCTATCGCCGCCCGGGAGCCGTCGCAAAAGCCATATACCGGCCGGCGAAGGCACGATCATGTCACTCGCAGACACGTCGACGTTCACCCGGCGGCTCGACGACCTCGGCGTCGCGGTCGCTGCGGGTCCGCCTGAGGAGTGCGCGACCATGGTCGAGGCGGCCGCGGGCGAGCCCGCGGTCGGCGTGCCGCTCGGTCGCTCGGGGCCCGACGGGCTCGCCGACTCGCCCGCGACGCTCCCGGACCGCGTCGAGACGGAGCCGACGACAGCCGACCTGCGCGCGGCGCACACCGGCATAACCGCCGCGTCGCTCGGCGTCGCCGAGTACGGGAGCGTCGCGCTCGAGGCGAACCCGGCCGGGACGGAGCCGGTGAGCCTCTTCGTCGACCGGCACGTCGTCGTCCTCCGGGAGGCCGACATCGTCCCCGACATGCCCGACGCCTTCGACTGGCTCGGGCCGCGGGCGCGCGACGAGTCGGTCGACGTGGTGTTCGCGACCGGTCCGAGCGCCACCGCGGACATGGGCGGGCTCGTCCACGGCGCGCACGGACCGAAGGAGGTCCACGTGGTCCTGCTTCGCGACGACGGCGCGACGGACGGCTCGGACGCCGCCGACGCGGCGGAGGGAATCCAATGAGCAGCGACGCCGAGGCCGGCGCGAGCGACGCCGCCGGTGCGGGCGACCCCGACCGCGAGGCGAAGGCCGACCGGATCCGCGAGCTGCTGGCGACCGAGGGCGACGCGGTCGCCGAGAACACCCGCGGGTTCAACGAGGGGCGCTACGAGTCGACCGGTCGCCTCGACGACTACGAGGCGCTGAAAGACGAGGCGCGCGCCATCAAGGAGGACGCGATCGAGCGGCTCCCCGAGCTCATCGACGAGGTGCGCGAGTCGGTCGAGGCGAACGGCGGGACCGTCTACCTCGCCGACGACGCGGCCGACGCGAATCGATATATCCGCGAGGTCGCGGCCGAGCGCGGCGCGGAGCGCGCGGTGAAGTCGAAGTCGATGACCTCGGAGGAGATCGAGGTGAACGACGCGCTCGCCGCGGACGGCGTCGACGTCGTCGAGACGGACCTCGGCGAGTGGGTGCTCCAGCTGGCCGACGAGGAGCCCTCCCACATCGTCGCGCCGGCGATCCACAAGTCGCGCGAGGGGATCGCCGAGCTGTTCGCCGAGCGGTTCGACCCGGAGGACCCGCCCGAGACCGCGGAAGAGCTCACGATGTTCGCCCGCGAGCGGCTCGGCGCGCTGGTCGAGGACGCCGACCTCGGGATGACCGGCGCGAACTTCGTCGCGGCCGACTCGGGCACCATGCTCCTCGTCACCAGCGAGGGGAACGCCCGGAAGACGGTGACGGCGACCGACACTCACGTCGCGGTCGCGGGCGTCGAGAAGCTCGTCCCGGCCGTCGAGGACTTCTCTCCCTTCGTCGAGCTGATCGGGCGATCCGGCACGGGCCAGGACGTGACTTCCTACATCTCGACGCTCACCCCGCCGGTCGACTCGCCCGTTCCGGACTTCGACGACGACGGAGAGCCCTTGGCCGACGGCTCCGGGGACGACCGCGAGTTCCACCTCGTCCTCATCGACAACGGGCGCATGGCGATGCGCGACGACGAGGAGTTGAAGGAGACGCTGTACTGTATCCGGTGTTCGGCGTGTTCGAACGCCTGCGGGAACTTCCAGAGCGTCGGCGGCCACGCGTTCGGCGGCGAGACCTACTCCGGCGGCATCGCCACGGGCTGGGAGGCGGGGATCGAGGGGCTCGACACGGCGGCGGAGTTCAACGACCTCTGTACCGGCTGCTCGCGCTGCGTGCCGGCCTGCCCGGTCGGCATCGACATCCCGTGGATCAACACCGCGGTCCGCGACCGGATCAACCGCGGGGAGGCCGACGCGAGCCAGCTCGACTGGGCGTTCGAAGAGCTCGTCCCCGACGAGGAGCCCGGCGGCCTCGACCTCGCCACGCGGCTCGTGGGCAACTACGCGACGCTGGCGAAGTGGGGCCACCGGACCGCCCCGATCGCGAACCGCCTCGCGAACGCCGGGCCGGTGCGCGCCATCGCCGAGCGGGTCGCCGGGATCGACCGCCGGCGCGACCTCCCCGAGTTCGCGAGCGAGTCGCTCGTCGACTGGTTCGAGGCCCGCGGCGGCCCGGCGGTCCCGGCCGCCGAGGCGACCCGGGAGGCCGTCGTCTACCCGGACACCGCGACCAACTACGTCGACGTCGAGCGCGGGAAGGCGACCGTCCGCGCGCTGGAGGCGCTCGGGGTCCGCGTCCGCGTGCCGGACCTCCCCGGGAGCGGCCGGCCGCCGCTCTCGCAGGGGATGATCGCGACCGCCGAGTCGGCGGCCGAGGACGTGTACGCCGGCCTCGCGTCCCACGTCGACGCCGGGCGCGACGTGGTCGTGATCGAGCCGAGCGACCTCGCGACGTTCCGCCGCGAGTACGAGCGGTTCCTTCCCGAGGAGTCTCACGAGCGGCTCGCGGACGCGAGCTACGACCCGATGGAGTACGTGTTCGGCCTGCTGGAAGGCGGGGCCGACCCCGCGGCGCTGCGCGCGCCCGCCGAGGGGACCGGGCCGGTCGCCTCGGGCAAGCGGATCGCGTACCACCCGCACTGTCAGGCCCGGACGATCGGGGTGGGCGAGTACGCGACCGCGGTGTTCGAGCGACTGGGTTACGACGTGCGCGTCTCCGAGACGGAGTGTTGCGGGATGGCCGGCTCGTTCGGCTACAAGTCAGAGTACTACGAGCTGAGCATGGACGTCGGCGAGCCGCTGCGCGAGCAGTTCGGCGACACCGACCGCACCGTCGTCGCGGCCGGCACGTCCTGTACCGAACAGCTCGACGCCCTGCTCGATGCCGCCCCGACGCACCCGATCGAAGTGATCGCGCCGCGGGAGTAGCGGGCCGAGCGCGGTTCGGGTCCCGTCGGGCGTCGGACGCGCGTCGTTCGACAACGAACGCTTATTAGGCGCGCTCGTGACCGTATCAGGTATGAACGCAGCCCCCGAAGAGATCACGTCGCTCGTCGGTCGCGAGGTGTACTCGAGCAACGGCGTCTTCGTCGGCGAGATCGAGGACATCCAGCTGGACTTAGACGCGCGTGCCGTCACCGGACTCGCGCTCGCCGAGCTCAACCACGAGCTGTTCGCCGGCCAGGTGAGCGGGTCGACGGGCGTCATCGTCCCGTACCGGTGGGTCCGCGCCGTCGGCGACGTCGTCCTGATCAACGACGTCATCGAGCGCTACGACGCGGGCGAGCCGGAGGAGGACGGGAGCGAGATCGAGGCCCGCCCGGACGCCCGTTAAGCGAGGCCGAGCGGCGGCCGTCGGTCGCGGCCTCAGAACGGAAGCGCGTCGCGGAGGCTGGCGATCACGCCGCGCTCCTCGCGGCGGGCCTCGTCGAACACGGGGTACAGCGCGTCGAGAAACGCCGTCTCGTTTTCGAACCGCTGCTTGGGCACGCGGTCGAGCGCGTCCGCGATCGCAAGGGAGCGCCCCTGCGCGTCGTACGGGACCTCCTGGTCGCCGAGCGCGTCCCGGAGCTCCGCGGCCGTCGCGGGAAACGACACGTCCGCCTCGTCCAACCGGGCGTCGAGCGCGGCGATGCCGAACTCGATCGCCTCGGGCTCTTTCGTATCGCCGCCGCCGGGTGGCCGTGCTGCCATTACGACCGGATATTCTCTCCGACGGCTTGAAACCCCTGCTCTCGGCTCACTCGGGGACCGTTTCGGTCGGCGGTTCGGCGTCGACGACGGCGAGTTCGACCCCGTCCCCGGACCGATCGAAGGCGGCGACCGAGTCCTCGTCGTACGGCGGGACGGCGACGACCACCACGCCCGCGAGGTCATCGGTCCGCGACACCCCGAGGAACCCGTCCGGGTGCGAGACGAACCGCGCGCCGCCCTCGCCCGCCGGCGTGCCGAGGTCGACACCGAACACGGAGCTGACGGACCCCCCCACTGACGGGAGCGTGAAGTGGGTCACCACCGGCGTCGCCGGGTTGAGCCCGAGGTCGTCCTCGAACTCGCCGGCGGGCGTCGCCGAGAGCCGGACGTTCACCTCGTCGGGGTCCTCGCTCGCGGCGCGCTCGCGGAGCACGGTCAGCAGGTCGCGGGTGACGTAGATCACGGTTCGGACCACGCTACGGGACGGACTGGCAAAAGGTCACGCACGAGCCGCTCCGCGCGGTAGCGTCTCGGCCGCCTCAGAACGGCAGCGCGGACGCGAGCGTCTTCGCGTACAGGCCGGGGGCCTTCCGCCGCGAGTTCGAGAGGGCGTCCTCCAGAGCGACGGCCGCGCGCTCGTGGACGCCGACGCCGTGGCCGACGAGGACGCGCTCGGGGTCGAGCCCGGAGAGCGCGCTCGTCGGCGGCGTGATCCGTAACATCGGGTGGACGCCGAGCCGCTCGCGGTCGCCGCGGAAGTACGACCCGCTGCCGAGGGATTCGGGGACGATCAGCGTCTCGCCGTCGAAGAAGCCGACCTCCTGCCACGGCGGCAGCGAGGAGTCGCGGATCCGGAGCGCCTCGAAGCCGGTGTCGGCGAGGTGCGACCCGAACCGCTCGATTTCGACGTCCGGGCCGAGCTCCTCGGTGACGCCCGTCATCCACTCGGCGACGTACACCGGCACGTCGTGGCGCGCGGCGACCTCCCCGCTGTCGCGCACGTGGCGGTCGAGTCCGATCACGACGCCGGCGACGGAGCCCAGGTCCTCGAGGAGGTCGTCGACGCCGGGCGCGTCGACCGGGTCGACCACCCACACGTCGTCTTCGTCCGCCTCCTCGTTCTCGACCGCGAAGGCGTGGCTCGCGCGCTCCATCGTCTCGTCGGGGTACGCGATCCAGCCGACGCCGCCGTCGTAGCGATCGATCTCGTGGAGGTCCGGCTCGCCGCCTTTCATGCTCATGCCACCTGTTCGGCCCGGACCCTTGTTAAGTCGTCTCTGTTAACACGGCGATCCACTGCCGGGACGCGGGCCGGCGAGGTCGCCCTACTCCGCGGGCCACTTAATTGAACAGCCCCGAGAGGGGCGGTCGGGGATTTCGACGTCGTCGCCCGCGAGGACGGCGTCGACCGCGTCGCGAATATAGAACTCCGTCGGCTCGTCGTCGGGGTTGAGCGCGTCGTCGAGGCGCCCGTGATACCGGAGTCGCCACGCGCCGTCCTCGCGGCCGAAGAGGAACGGGTCGGGGGTACAGACGGCGTCGTAGGCGGCCGCGACAGCACCGGTCTCGTCGCGGAGGTACGCGTCGTACGCGACCGCGCCGTCCGCGACGCGCTCGCGCATCGCCTCGAACGAGTCGTCGGGGTACTCCTCGGCGTCGTTCGGGTTGATCCCGACGACCGCGAGGTCGTCGTACTC
>NZ_CAKZRO010000038.1 GCF_937146585.1 uncultured Halorubrum sp.
GTCAACTGTCTACAAGCGAGCAGTCGGGGCTTTGGATGTGTTCGCCGGCGCTCCACAGTCACCTACTTATAAACAAGCGACTGCGGCTTCGGACGTGTTCGCAACGCCACCCACGGGAATCCCTTATAAATAACAAACCGAAGCCGAATCGGCTACTTAAACGCCGAACGTCGCGCGCAGCATGTCCCGCGTGCCCGGGCCGAGTCCGACGGCGAGCACCGTGATGAGGAGCAGCAGCGTGTACCGCGGCGACTCCTCGAACATCTCGCCGTTGAACACCCAGACGACGAACGACGCGGCGACGAGCTTCACGAGGAGGAACGGCCACGCGTCGCCGGTGGCGGAGACGATCGACGCGGGCAGGAGCCGCCCCGTCCAGTCGACGATCAGCGAGTTCACGACGTGTTTCGGGACGAGGTTCGCGGTGCCGGTCAGCGCGGGCATCCAGTCGAGCCCGATCACGTTCGCGACCCCGTCGATCGCGTGCCCCCAGATGATCACGATCCCCGCCGCGCCGGTCCCCTGTCGGATCGTCGGGACCCGGCGGGTCGCCACCGCCCAGGTGATGGCGGCCGTCACGGTCGCGATGACGAGCGTCGGGACGAGCACCTGCGGGTAGAAGGTCACGTAGTCGGTCGTGATCGCGAGGTACGAGAGGTAGCCGACCGCGAGCGCGAGCCCCGCCGCGCCCGACGCGAACAGCGGGCGCGCGTAGTCGTCGACGACCCCGCGCCGTTCGAGCCCGTACGCCGCGAGGACGCACGCGAGCGTGAACAGGAACACCGTGAAGTAGATGAACGGGCTGATGAGGACCGCGCTCGCCGGGAACGGGATCAGCGGCTCGACGCCGGCGGCGGTCGCGGCGACGCCCGCGTCCTCGACCGTCCGCATCGCCCCGCCGAACAGCATGAACGGGAACAGCGCGTAGAAGAACCGGAACTCCGTGGCGATGTCGAGCCGGCGGAGGAGGAAGACGACGCCGATCAGCATCGCCAGCAGGATCACCACGTAGCTCACCGTCGAGAAGGTCGTGTACCCCGGGGTCGCGACCACCTCGCCGGCGTTCACGGCCGACTGACACGCCGCGCTGCTGTCGAGCAGTTCCGTCCCGCCGGCGTCGCGGACCGCACACTGCGCGCCCTCGCCGTCCGCGACGACCGGGCCCCAGAAGTAGCGCCAGAGGAAGCGGTCGTAGACCGCGCGCGGGAAGACGACCGATCCGACCGCCAGCACCGCCGTGAGGCCGCCGACGACCGCCGCCCACGCGCGCTCCGGCGACGGGTCGAACCCGTCAGCGACACCTGTGCTCATGGTCACCGTTGGGGGAGGTCCCGAGTTGAGCGTTCCGGTCCCGCGCGAGGGGACCGCGGCCCGCCGGCGACCTCCACCGCCCTACAGCGGCGGCCCGGGCTGCTCGTAGTCGGTGCCGAGGATCACCATCGTCTGCGAGCGCGAGAACCCGTCGGTCTCCGCGATCCGGTCGAACATCAGCTCCCGGAGGCGGTCGGTGTCGGCCGCGACGACCCGGAGGATGACGTCCCACTCGCCGGTGGTGAGGTGTATCTCGCGGACGCCGTCGATGCCGCGGAGCCGTTCGAGCGCGTCCTCCTCGCGGCCCTGTTCGACGCGCAGGCCCACGAACGCGCCGACGCCGTGCCCGACCGCCTTCGGGTCGATGTCGGCGTGGTACCCGCGGATGACGCCCGCATCCTCGAGGCGGCTGACCCGGTCGTGGACGGTCGCGCTGGACATGTCGATCCGGCGCGCGACCTCCGAGAAGGGGGTCCGCGCGTCCTCCTGAAGGATTCGCAGTATGGCCCTATCCGTCTCGTCGAGTTCCATACCGACCGATACGGGGGGCGCACGTTTTTGCCTTCCGGCGGCCGAGCTACGGGCCGTCCCCGTCCGCGAACGACCCCTCGCGGATCGCCGCCTCGGCCGCGTCGAGCGCTTCGGCCGCGTCGAACTCGTCGACGACCCGCTCCAGTTCGGCGGGCGTCGCGTCCGCGAGGTCGTTCGCGTGAGCCGTGACGTTCGGCACCGCGCGCAGGAGGTTGTCGACTATCGGCACGTCGGCCGTCCGCGGGGACCGGCTCCCGGGGTTGAGGTCGACCACGATCTCCGTCTTGCCCATGGCGTCGAGCGCGGCGGCGCGGTCGCCGTCCTCCAAGGGGACCACGACCACGTCGGCCGCCTCGATCCCGTCCGCGTCGACGACGCCGCGGGCGTGGTCGAGCCCGGGGATCTCGCCGTCGCCGGCGAGCCCCTTCACCTCGTCGGCCCCGTGGTCGCGGAGGTGGTCGGCGATCCGTCGGACGCGCTCGTCGGTGTGGTTGAAGAGGTTGACCTCGAGGTCGGCGTCGACCGCCTCGGCGAGCGCGACCGTCTCGCTCGGCGCGAGCGCAGCCACGTTGCCGTTCACCGAGATCACTGGATGGTCGGCGAGCAGGAGCGTCGCGGCCGCGGCGCGGGCAGCGGCGTCGGCGCTCGGGAGCGTGCGCTCGCCGAGGAGGTAGTCGAAGGCCTCGCCGCGTCCCTGCGCGATCAGTCCCTGCTTCGAGGTGATCCCCCGCTCGACGCCCGCCTCGATCCGGTGGCGCGTCACGAGCGACGCGTACCGGGGGTGGTCCTCTGGGACCTCCGTCTCCGTCATACCCGAGCGAGGCGACGGCCCGATTAAAATGGACCGTTCGCGGCCGCCCCGCGCGGTCGGCGCACCGCCGCGTGCGGCCGACGCGCCACTGCGCACAACTGTTAACAGAGGCCACGTCGTAGCGCAGCACGGGATGGACCGCACTGGCAAGTACACGGTCGTCGACGCGTGTAACGACCACGGGGCGATCACGCTCCGCGAGTACCCGCGCAACGGGACGCTGTACGTCGTCGAGTACGACGACCCCGACGTGGAGGCCGAGCTGTCGTCGCTCGACCCCGGCTCGGTGGTCGAACTCGACCTCCGGCGGGCGGGCCGCCGGGGGAACGCGTGGTGCGCGGAGGCGGCGAACCCCGTCGAGACGGCGTGACGCGCGGTCGACCCGACGAGACGCGCAGTCGGCCCGTCCTCGTTTTTCGCCCGGTCAGGCGACGCCGATCCGCTCCCGGTAGGTGCCGTACTCCGCCTCGAACACCGACATGACCTCGCCCATCGTCGCGTACGCCTTCACCGCGGCCACGATCGCTGGCATCACGTTCTCGCCGGCGTCGACGGCGTCGCGGAGGTCGTCGAGCGCGCGCTCGACCGCGTCGTCGTCGCGCTCGTCCTTCACCGACTCCAGCCGGTCGAGCTGGCGCTCGCGGGTGGTCTCGTCGATCTTCAGCAGGTCGGGGCGCGTGTCCTCGTCGATCTCGTAGGCGTTGACGCCGACGACCGTCTCGTCGCCCTCGTCGACCCGCTCCTGGTACTCGTAGGCCGACTCCTGGATCTCGCGGTGGAAGTACCCCTGCTCGATGCCGTGGAGGACGCCGTCGCGCACGGAGCCGTCCCCCATCTCTCTGATCTCCTCGATGTACGCCATCGCGTCCGCCTCGGTCTCGTCGGTGAGGCTCTCGACGGCGAAGGAGCCGCCCAGCGGATCGACGATGTCGGCCGCGCCCGACTCCTCGGCGATGATCTGCTGGGTGCGGAGCGCGACGCGCACCGCCTGCTCGGAGGGGAGCGCGAGCGCCTCGTCGAAGGAGTTGGTGTGGAGGCTCTGCGTGCCGCCCAGCACCCCGGCGAGCGCCTGGATCGTGACGCGCGCGACGTTGTTGAGCGGCTGCTGGGCCGTCAGCGACTGCCCGGCGGTCTGGGTGTGGAACTTCAGCTGCTTCGACGCCTCGGCCTCGGCGTCGTACCACTCCTCCATCACGGTGGCGTAGATCCGGCGGGCGGCGCGGAACTTCGCGACCTCCTCGAAGAGGGAGTTGTGCGAGTTGAAGAAGAAGGAGAGCTGGGGGGCGAACTCGTCGACGTCGAGCCCGCGGTCGAGGCACGCCTCGACGTAGGCGAAGCCGTCGGCGAGGGTGAAGGCGAGCTCCTGGACCGCGGTCGAGCCCGCCTCGCGGATGTGGTAGCCCGACACGGAGATGGGTTTGAACTTCGGCGTCTCCGCGACGGCGAACTCGATCGTGTCGGTCACCAGATCGAGGGACGGGGCCGGGGGGATCACCCACTCCTTCTGCGCGATGAACTCCTTGAGCATGTCGTTCTGGAGGGTGCCCCGGAGCTTCTCGCGCGGAACGCCGCGCTGGTCGGCGAGCGCGACGTACATCGCGTAGATCACCGGCGCGCTCGGGTTGATCGTGAACGAGGTCGACACCTCCGCGAGGTCGATGCCGTCGAACAGCACCTCCATGTCGCGGAGCGTGTCGACCGCGACGCCCTCCTTGCCGACCTCGCCGAGCGACATCTTGTCGTCGGAGTCGATCCCCATCAGCGAGGGCATGTCGAACGCGGTCGAGAGCCCGGTCTGGCCCTCGTCGATGAGGTAGCGGAACCGCTCGTTGGTCTCCTCGGCGGTGCCGAACCCCGCGAACTGGCGCATCGTCCACGTGCGGCCGCGGTACATCGTCGGGTAGACGCCGCGAGTGTAGGGCGCCTCGCCCGGAAAGCCGAGGTCCTCGTCGTAGTCGAGGTCGGCGATGTCGTCGGGCGTGTAGATCCGGTCGACTTCCCGGTTCGACACCGTCGCGAACCGCTCCTTCCGCTCCCCGTGACGGTCGAGGGTGGGGTCGAGCGTCTCCGCCTCCCACGACGCCTTCGCCTCGCGGATCGCGGAGAGCTCCTCGTCGTCGTACATACCGCCCGTTACCCGCCGGTCGCGTATAAATATTCATTATATTCTGAAAAGGGCGGGTGACAGTCGCAGCGTCCGCTCGCCTCAGCGCCCGCCGAACAGCCGCTCGCGGAGCGACCGCGCGGAGGGGCGTTCCGCGAGCAACACAGGGGTGTCGAGCCGCTCGACGGCCTCGAGCGCGAGCGACCCGCGGACGATCCGGGAGAGGAGGCCGCGCTCCGTCGCGCCGACGATCACGAGGTCGTACCCCTCGCCGACGCGACCGATCGCCGCCTCGACGTCGCCGGTCTCGACGCGCAGGTCGGCGTCCCCGAGGCCGTGCCCCTCGGCCCACCCGGCGAGGAACTCGCGGCCCGACGCCTCGCCGCCCTCGTCGACGACGTGGAGCAGCGAGACGTTCGCCCCGACGCCCTCTCGGAGCGCGAGCGCGACCTCGGCGGAGAGGTCGGAGGAAGGGCCGCCCGCCGTCGGCACGAGCACGTCAGAGAGGTTCAGCTGCTGACCGTCCAACACGAGGAAGTCGCAGGGGAGGTCGCTGGCCAGCTCGTCCAGCGAGCCCTCGACGCGCCCGCCGGCGAACCGCGCCCCGCCGTAGCCCATCACGACGGCGTCGGCGTCGTTCCGCCGCGCGGCGTCGAACACCTCCTCGATCCCGCGGTGCGAGAGGACCGTCTTCGTCGCGACCGGCGCGTCGAATCCCTCTGCGTCGTCGACGGCGGCCGAGAGCAGCTCCGCGGAGGACTCGTCGAGCTTCGCCCTGTTCTCCGCGGCCTTCTCTAACGACGTCTGGTCGGGGACGGTGACGACGTGGACCGCGAGGAGGCGGCCCCCCCTATGCTCGGCCAAGGCGCCGGCGAGCGCGACGAGCGCCGCCTCGGTCCGCGGGTTCGAAAGCGCGACCATGACCGTCGGTCGTCCCCCGCTGCCCGGCGTCGGTCGATCGTCGGCGCGTGGCATCGGTTGGGGTACGGATCAGCGCCCGTCTGAGCCGGCCCCACGAGGGCGGCGACGGCTCATTCGTCCGAATCCGCGCGGGGGAGCGCGACGACCGGCACCGGCGCGTCGGTCGCGAGCTCGGTCGACAGGTCGCCCGAGAGCAGTTGGACGAGCCGGTTCCCGCCGCGCGGCCGGTAGGCGATCGCGCTCGCGTCCTCCTCCGCCGCGGCGTCGAAGATCGCCTCGACCACGTCGCGTGCGTACGCGGTGTGTTCGCCCGCGTCCGGGAACACCGTCCGGACCGCGGCGTACGACTCGGCCGCGAGCTCCTCCGACTGCTCGACCGGGGTCTTGTCCGGGACGCCCTCGCCCTTCTCGACGACGTGGAGCGCGGTCACGCGCCCGGTCTCGTACGGTTCGAGCGCCCGCGCCGTCGCCAGCGCGTCCTCCTCGTTCGCGACCGGGAGGAGGACGTGAGCGAGCAGGTCCCGACCGCCGGTGTCGTCTGTCTCGTCGGTTCCGTTCATACGAGGTACTACGCCCGCCGCCGTTTAAGAAGGTGCCTCCCGCGACCGGGTCCGTAACACGGGCGCCCGCTCACCGCTCGTCGACGCCGGCGACGAACAGCGCGAGCACGGGGACGATCTCCAGCCGCCCGACCCACATCAGCCCGATCATCAGCAGCTTCGTCGTGTTCGGCAGGAACTCGTAGCTCCCGAAGGGCCCGAGCGGCCCGAGCCCCGGCCCGATGTTCCCGATGGTCGCGAGCGACGCCGCGAACGCCTGCGTCCCGGTGAGGCCCTCCCCGACCCGCGTCGTGTCGAGTTCGATGAACACCGCGGAGAGCGCGAACACGAGGAAGTACAGCAGCGTGAACACGAGGATGCCGCGGATCACGTCCTCGTCGACGACCTCGCCGCCGAGCCGCACCGGCCGGACGACGTCGGGGTTCGCCGTGGTGTACAGCTCGCGGTACAGCACCTTCAACAGGATGAGCCACCGGATGACCTTGATCCCGCCCCCGGTCGAGCCCGCGGAGCCGCCGACGAACATCACGAACAGCAGGAAGAACTTGGTCTGGGTGTCCCACTCCGCGAAGTTCGCGGTCGCGAACCCAGTCGAGTTCAAAAGCGACGCGATCTGGAAGGCACCGTGTCTGAGCGCGCTCTCCGTCACGCCCTCCGTAACCCCGCCGATACCCGTCTCGGGCGCGCCGCCGTAGAACAGCCCGACCGCGAGCACCGCGGCGAACCCGGTCACCAGCCCGAGGTACATGCGGAACTCGGTGTTTCCGAACATCTCTCGCGGGTCGTCGCGCAGCACGTACCAGAACAGCGCGAAGTTCACCCCGGCGATCACCATGAACGGGACGAACACCCACTGGACGACGGGCGAGAACGCCGCGATGCTCTCCGCCTGCGGGGAGAATCCTCCCGTCGGCAGCGTCGAGAAGCCGTGGGCGATCGCGTTGTACAGGTCCATGTTCGGCGCGAGCGGCGTGAGGCCGAGGCCGAACAGGATCGCGATCAGCGCGGCCGTGAACCCGGCGTAGATGAGCCAGAGCGCCCGCGCCGTCTCCGCGATCCGCGGCGTGAGCTTCTGGAGGCCCGGCCCCGGCGCCTCAGATTTCATCAGTTCCGCGCCGTTCACGGCGAGTTGGGGCAGGATCGCGACCATCAGCACGATGATCCCCATCCCGCCGAGCCACTGGGTGAGCTGCCGCCACATCAACACGGCGTGCGAGTGCCGCTCGAAGCTGATCTCCGCGGTCGCGGTCGCCCCCGTCGTGGTGAAGCCGCTCATCGACTCGAACAGCGCGTTCACCGGGTGTCCGAGCGCGGAGGGGGTACCGTAGCCCGCGATGACGTACGGGATCGCGCCGACGACCGCGGCCATGAGCCACGCCAGCGAGACGACCGCCAGCGCGTCTCTGGGGCCGAGGTCCGGTTCGTCGTCGAGCCGTTCCATTCCCGCGCCGACCGCGACCGCGATCGTCATCGAGACCGCGAACGTGAGCGCGTCCTCCCCGTAGATCAGCGCCACGACGAGCGGGACGCTCATCGACGCGGAGAGGAGCTTCACGATAGTCCCGGTGTAGCTGAGCGTCGCTCGTACGTCGACCGTCGTTCGTGTCACGAGTGTCCCTCAGAGGTTCCGATGTGCGTCGTAGCTTTCCGATGCGATAAGAAGCCGTCGGTAGGGGTCCGTGGATTCTTAAAAATCGTAAAAGACGGTGCGGTGGCGCGTGCCAGTGAGCGGCCGACAGGCCGCGAACCGCACGCGCGAGGGAGTCGATGGTCCGGAGCGAAGCGGAGGACCATCGACGAGGCTGGGGAGGCGTGAGGTGCGGTCGCCGTGCGGGGGTGGGACTCAAAGGGGCAGCCGGGAGGACGCCGCAGACGACGTAAGCACCGCAGCGAGCAACGCGAGCGAGGAGCGCAGCGAGTGTGCGGCGTCCTCCCGGCTGGGGCTTTGGAGGTGTTGGCGATCGATGAGCAGTTTATAAACTGTAGTGTCGTACAGCCGAGCGGCTGGGGCTTTGAAAATTGCCACCACAGAGCCGTCAGCAACACATAAAACGCCAACAGCAGCACGGCTCGATTGCTTATAAACGACCACTCCACAACTGTGTGATACCTACTCCCGGCATCGATCGCCTACAAGGCATTCGGTTTGAGAATCCAATTTAAAAATGAAGTTATATCGACGCCGACTCCGTCGCTCGAAGCTCGGCCGCCGAGGGACGCTACGACGTCCAGAACGCCTTCGTGAACAGCACGAGGACCGGGATGATCTCGATCCG
>NZ_CAKZRO010000039.1 GCF_937146585.1 uncultured Halorubrum sp.
CCCGAACGAGAGGAAGAGCTTCTTCGCTTTCGGACCGCCCTGTCCCGTTGGGAGCTCGCCGACGACCGGCGCGTCGAAGTCCTCGTCCGACCGGTTCCCGTCGTCGCGGTACTTGTACACGTTCCACAGCGTGTACGCCACGACGATGGTGCCGACGAGGGTGCCGAGCGCGAGGAAGACGAAGAAGATCTCGTCGAAGACCTCCGCCTGTGCGCGCCAGTCACTCCCCTGTTGTAGGATAACTGGATCTATCATGTTCGTCTGTCTGCTCTTGTATCTCCCTTAGCGATGGCACACTTATCTCTTGTGTAGCGGGGCGGCGGATATGGGGATAGGCGCCCCCCGTACCCCGAGCGATAGTCGCCGGGTCCGCCCGATCGAACGGCACGACGCCGACCCGGCTACCCCTCGAAAGCACGGTCGCGTCGAGCGGCGACGGGGACGAAGCGCACGCGTCGAAGGGTATTTGTACGCGCGAACGGAGCCCCTAACAACGGAACTCTATGACATCACTCACCCTCTTGAGCACGGGCCTGATGGGCCTCCTCGTCGTCGCCACGTTCGTCGCGGTCGCGGGCATCGGAACGAAGCGGACCGCTCCCGGCAGCGACGAGGGGGAGGGCCGCTACGAGGCGATCGTCGAGACGCTCGGCGAGGTCGTCCGGACCCCGGTCGTGTGGGCGATCTCGTTCGTCGGGATCACCGTCCTCGTCGGCGGGAGCATCCTCCTCGGCGTCGGGAGCTTCGGGATCCCGGAGGGGCTCGCCGGGACGCTGGTGAACGTCGCGTACCTCGCCGTCGGGCTGCTCCTCGTCGGCTTCGTCTTCCTCGGCGCGTACTTCGCGACGCGGAGCCGCGGCCTCGGGAACGCTCACGGCGTCGCGGCCGGGACCCTGGCGACCGGGGCCGCGTTCCTCGTGCTCGTCACCGTCCAGTTGGTCGTCGGCGTCATCGGCTGACGCGACCGCGCCTCTCTCTTTTCGCGAAAGTTACCGACGCTCCGCCGGTCAGCGGCCGCCGTCCGCGCCGGCCTCCCTGAGTCCGTCGTCGAGACCGAGACCGACCAGGCCGCCGTACCGGTCCCACACGACGACGAGCGACGGGACGAGCAGGATCGAACAGAGGTACGCGTAGAACACGCCCAGCGCGAGCAGGACGCCGAAGTCGCGGAGCAGGGGGATCACCGCGAGCCACAGGACGCCGAGCCCGGACACCGTCGTGAGCATGCTGCCGGTGAGCGCACCGCCCGTCCCTCCGATGGTGACGTCGAGGGCCTCGTCGACCGGGAGCCCCGCCTGGTACTCGTCGACGAACCGGTGGACGAAGTGGACGGTGTAGTCCACGCCGAGCCCGATCGACACGGAGAGGATGGGGGCGTTGATCGGCGTCAGCGGGATGTCGAACAGCCGCATCGACCCGACGAGCAGGCCGACGGTGACGAGGACGGGGACGAGGTTCAGGAGGCCGTAGACGGCCTTCCCCTCGAGGTACGCGTACGACAGCGCCAGGAACAGCGCCGTGAGCCCGAAGGCGGCGAAGAGGCTCCGGATCGCCGACTCGGTCAGCAGGTCGATCACCGCCTCGTTGACGACGAGGTCGCCGGTGGGGACCGCTTCGAGCGACGTGCGCTCTGCGAGGTCACGCACGTCCGCGACCGCCTCGGAGTTGTCGACGCCCGGTCGGATCGTGAAGTCGATCCGCGCGCTGCCGCGGTCGTCCGCCACGTAGCCGCGCGCCTGCCCCGCCGCCGAGGAGTCCAAGAGCGCGTCGTACACCTCGTCGACGTTCCGGTCGGGCACGCCGTTGCCGAGGCGGTCGTTCCGCTCGACCAGCGCCGCGAACTCGGGGTCGCGCGACGCGCGGTCCTCGATCACGGTGACGACGCTCGTCGCCTGCGCGCGGCGCTCGTCGGTCGTCGCGAAGGTGTCGGGCGGGTTCCGCGTGGTCCGGTCGATCAGCTCCAAGGCGTCGTCGTCTCTGACCGACTGGTCGACGTACAGCGTCACCGACCCCACGAAGTCCTGTTCGAACTCCTCCTCGAAGAGCGTCAGCACGTCGAGGAACGTGTACTCGGTCGGCGCGAACGGCTCGGGGAGGTCGGCGTACGTCTCTAAGCGGTCCTGGTCCGGGAAGAACGCCTCCTCGGAGAACTCCGTGTTCACGCCGGTCCCGTACGCGCCGCCGACGGCGCCGCCGACGACGAGGAGCGCGACGACCGCGACCGGGGCGATCCGCGAGAGGTCGACGCCGACGCGGAGGACGCTCGCGATCCGCGATCCCCCCGCGCCGAGCGCGCTCGTGCCGAACTCCGGGATCGGGAGGCGCTGGCGCCACCGGTCGGAGAACACCTTCGCCGCCGGGAGGTAGACGCCGAAGATGACGAGCGTGAACGTGATCCCCGCGGCCGCGACGATCCCGAAGTCGCGGTTGGGTTCGAACGGGCTCGCGACGTTGGAGACGAGCCCGAACACGGTGGTGATCGTCACGAGCAGGAAGGCGATGAGCAGCTGGTCGGTCGTGGTCCGCATCGACCGCTCGATCCCGGCCCCGGTCGCCCGCTCCTCGCGGTAGCGGTTGACGATGTGGATGCCGAAGTCGATCCCGACCGCGAGCAGGAGCGGGAACACCGTCACGAGCGAGTCGGAGAAGGGGATCCCGGCGTACCCCATGAAGCCGAACGTCCAGAGCAGCGAGAGGAGCAGCGCGGAGATCCCGATCGCCATGTCGAACGGGTCGCGGTACGAGAAGATCAGGAACCCGACGATCAGGATCAGCGCCGCGGGGAAGACGATGATCGCGGTGTCGGTCAACAGCGCGGTGATCTCCGACTGGAGGACGCCGTCGCCGAAGAGGATCGCGTTCTCGCCGGCCTCGTTGCCCGGGACCGAGTCGACGACGTCGACGCTGCGCGTCTGGAGCTCCGTCACCCGCGCCGTCGTCGCGGCGTCGGGGAGGTCGTAGGTGATCCCCACGATGGCGGTGTCGGCCGCCTGCGCGGTGGGGTTGTAGTCGACGGACACCTGCGCCGCGATCGCGCCCGTCGCGTCGGCGTCGGCGATGGCGGTCCGGAGCTCCGCGGGCGTCGCTTCGGCCACGGCGTCGCGTCGCTCGGCCGCGCTCGCGGCGGTCGGGTCTAGCTGGCGGGCGACCGCGTCGGCGTGGCTCGTCGTCGACGCGACCCGGAGCGTCGACCGCGACTCCAGCCGGTGTTGGGTCTCTAAGGTCCGCACCAGCGCGTCGCGGGAGAGGACGTTGTCGTCGGAGACGATCACCTGCGCCGACGTGGCGGAGCCGCCGATCGACGTCTCGAACTCCTCGTCGATGTCGTCGAGCGCCCGCTGGGCGGGGATGTCCTGGGTGAACTGGTCCGCGCCCGCGCTCGTCTCGATCCCCGTCAGCCCGCCCGCGAACCCGGCGGTGAGGAGCACGAAGACCGCGATGACCGCCAGCGGCCGCTCGGTGACGACGCGGTCGACCTCCTCGATCAGCCGGTCGACAGCGGTCACGGTCGCCCCGCTGTCCGCCGCCGAGCGGTCGACGGCGAGCGAAGGTCGCGGTCCGTCGCGGGCGCGGTGGCGTGTCGCCTCATCGGATCACCGCCGCCGGTAGACGAGCGCGCCGCCGACCGCGGCGACGACGAGCAGGACGCCCGCGGCGATCAGTCCGAGCGGCCGCCCGCCGTCGTCGACGGGAGGGGTCACCGTGACCGGGACCTGCGTGACGTCGGAGATGCGGTCGTTCCCGCGCTCGTCCTCGTACCGGAAGTCGAGCTCGATCGGGTGGTCCTCGACGCTCGCGCCCGAGGCGGCGGCGACCTCGAACCAGATCCTCGCGGACTCGCCGGGCTCGAGCTCGTCGACGAACGCCTCGTCGTTGACCGCCGTCAGCGGGCTGTCGGCGTAGAGCCCGGCGTTGATGGAGGAGAGCGTCTCCGGCCGCCGGTTCGTGATCGTCGCGTTGATCCGCCGGGTCTCGCCCGCCGAGACGGTGGCGTTCTCGACGTCGAGTTCGAACTCGGGCTGCCGGGGGGCGACCTCGACGCGGCGGGTCTCCTCGACCGCGATCGTCGCGTCGCCGCTCTCGTATCGAGTCGTGAAGCGGAACTGCCGCGGGCCGGGGTCGGCGCTCCCGCTCACGTCGGCGTCGAAGGAGAACTCCGCCGACTCGCCCGGCGGAATCCGCGGCAGCGCGTAGCGGCTCTCGCCGAGGCTCACGCGGTTGCTCCCGGAGTCGGCGACGAGGACCGCGTCCTCGACGGGGAGCGGCCCCTCGTTCGTGAGCGTGCCGGTGACCGTCCCGGAGTAGCCGACCTCGAGCGTGCCGGAGACGCCGTCCAGCGAGAACGACTGCTCGCGGATCGGGACCACGCCGGCGCGCGCGGCCGCCGCGGTCGCGTCGACGCCGTTCGGGTCGCGGTAGTCGACCGTCGACGAGAGCGCGTACGCGCCGCCGCCGAACGAGTCGCCGACCGTCGAGTCGAAGGTGACGGTCCGGTTCTCGCCGGGGGCCCAGTCGCCGACGAAGGACTGCCCGCCGCCCTCGCCGAGGCGGACGCCGGGCGCGGTCGTGCTCCCGGAGACGACCGCGTCGCGCGCGGTCTCGTCGCCGACGTTCGCCAGCGTGACGGTCACCTCGCCGCTGCCGCCGACCTGCGCGTCGGTGTCGGTCTCGAGCACCGCGAACCGCGCGCCGTCGTCGACCACGATGGTCAGGTCGAAGTCGTCGATGCCGCGCCGGTCCTTGTGGTCGTTGAACTCGGGGATGATCTCGAAGGTGTACCGGTAGCGGGCGGTCGCCTCCACCTCGTACCTGCCGTCGGGCACGTCGTCGGGCACGGTCACGTCGAGCGGCACGGAGACTGGGCTCGCCGCGGTCGGGACGTCGCCGACCGGGATCTCGCCGTCCTCGACGTCGATGGGCACGTCGCCGTCGTCGATCTCGAGCGTGAGGCCGCGCGCGGTGGTCACGCGGGAGTCGAGTTGGTTCCCGATCTCCATCTCCCCCGTGTTGACGATGTCGACCGTCACGGTCGACTCCGCGCCGCTCGGGACCGATCGCTGGGAAGCGAACAGTTCCAAGACCGGCGAGCCCCGGACCTGTCTGGGGGTCGGGTCGCTCGTCTGCGCGACCGCACCGTCGGCGGTCGGACCGTCGGCGCCCGAGAGCGCGGCGACGTCCTCGCCCGCCGCCGCGCCCGCGGAGGGCGCCGCGGCGCCGGCGAGGGAGACGCCGACGACGAGCGCGCTCAGCGCGACGAGGGCGACCGCGGTCGCGGCGAACCGCGTCGATCGACTCATCGATTCCCTCCGCCGATGTGTTCGGAGGGGCCGGTCGCGCGGCGCGACCGATCGTACCGTGGCGCGTCGGGTCGAGTCATACGATCTTGTTACACTCCCGATGAATAAGCGTGTTGAATGAACGTTCAATCAGGAGCACTATATACCGCACCCGTCTACCGCAGGTATGAACGACCCGTTCGCGGAGCCGTCGGACACCCGACAGGCGATCCTCGGCGCGGCGTTCCGCGCGCTCTGCGAACACGGGTACGCGAACGTCACGATCGCGCGCATCGGCGACGAGTTCGACAAGAGCCCGTCGCTCGTGTACCACCACTACGACGGCAAGGACGACCTCTTGGTCGACCTCTTGGAGTTCCTCCTCGACGAGTTCGAGGCGTCGGTCGCCGGCGGGTCCCCCGGTGACGCTCCGGAGAGCGCCGACGCGGCCGAGATGAGCTCCGAGGCGGTCTTCGACCGCTCGGCGCGGGAGCAGCTCGACGACTACCTCACGGCGGCGGTCGAGCCCGCCTCGCTCGACCAGCCGCACGCGCCCGACGCGCGATTCGTGACGGTGATGACGGAGCTCCGCTCGCAGGCGGCGAACGACGAGGCGTACCGGGACCACTTCGACCGCAGCGACCGCGTTTTCGGGGAGTACCTCGAGCGGCTCGTCCGCGAGGCGGCCGCCGAGACCTCCCGCGACGACGGCGAGAGGGCGGGCGACGAGGCGTCCGTCACCGCGGCGCAGGTCGCGTCGACGCTCCAGACGTTCGCGACCGGCGGGATGTTCCGGTGGGCGACGACGGACGAGCGGGCGTGGGTCGCGGACTCGCGCGCCGGGATCGACCGGTATCTCGAGGCGGCGCTGCCGCTCGTCGAGACGGACGGATCGGACGGGGCAACCTGATTCGACGGCCGGTTCGGTCGGCCTCGCGTACGGTCTGCGACCGGCGATGGCGGCCCGTCAGCGGTCGGTGACGCCCTCGGCGTCCATCTGCGAGACCTCCTCTTCGAGCCACTCGCGCAGCCACTTCACGCGCTTGATTCGCTGGTGCGCGATGCTCTCGGCCGTGTCGGAGACGACGCGGTCCGTGTGATCGTGCGCGCGCTGGAGCACGCGGTCGACCATCTTCGCGGCGTCCATGTGCGTGCGCGACTCGTACCCCATCCGCAGCAGCATCAGGACGGCCCCGTTGGCGCCGACCTTGTCGAGCACGTCGGCCTCGATCAGACACCGGCTCTCTAGGGGGACGTCGTCGAGGTCGCCGGTGTACGAGTGGTCGACGACCGCGCCGCACACCTCCTCGATGAACGACTCGGGGTAGTTGCCGCGGCTCTGGAGGTACTCGCGGGTGACGCGCGCGCCTGCCTCGGCGTGGACGTCCTGTTCGGCCTCCAGCTTGGCGACGTCGTGGAAGACGGCCGCGACCCGGACGACGTCGACGTCGGCCCCCTCGGCCTCGGCGATGTCGGTCGCGAGCTCGACGACGTTGAGGATGTGGTTGAACCGGTACGACGCCGAGTGCCACGGGTACCAGCGCATGCGGCCGCCGTCGTCCTCGCTCTCGACGCTGGCCGCGAGGTAGTCGCGAACGAAGCCCTTCATCTCCGCGAAATCCTCGTCGCTCACCTCCGTCTCTTTAATTTCGACGCCCACGAGGACCACCCCGGGAGAAAAGATCGTGATTCATTACCGTAGGCGAGGAGCGTTTCGGTCTTAGGCGTTACGACGGAGTCTTCCGCCGGAGACCGCCGGGGCGACGGCGGCACCTAACCGCGGATCGGGCGGTGGCGCGGCGAGTTGGGCGACCGTGTGCGGCGGACCGACCCGTGACGCGACGCGGGACGCTTAACAGGGTCGCGGTCGGACGGACCGGTATGCTGAGTCCCTTCGGGAACGACGACCGCGCCCGGTTCCAGCGGGCGGCGGCGGTCAACGTCGCCGGGAACGCGGTGAAGATCGCGGTCGTGGGCGCGACGGGACTCGTCTTCAACAGCGTCGCGCTGCTGGCCGACGCCGCCCACTCGGTCGCCGACCTCGTCGCCAGCGCGGTCGTGTTCGTCTGGGGGGGCTCCCGGTACGAGAGCGCCGACGAGACGCACCCGCACGGCCACCAGCGCATCGAGCCGCTGACCGCGCTGCTCGTCGGCGCGACCATCGTCGTCCTCGGACTCCTCCTGCTGCGCGAGTCGGTCCTCGGACTGTTCGGGGCGCACGACCCGCCCCGGAAGAGCCTCCTCCTCGTCGGCGCGCTGCTGTTCGCGATGGCGGACATGTACCTGCTGTACCGGTACACGGAGCTGGTGAACGCCGACCTGGGCTCGACGGCGCTCACCGCACTCGCGGTCGACTGCCTCAACGACATCTACACCACGGTCGCCGCCCTCGTCGGCGTCGTCGGGGTGTTCCTCGACGTCCCGGTGCTCGACCCCGTCGCCGGTGCGCTCGTCAGCGCCCTCGTCGTGTACCAGGGGATCGAGATCGGTCGCGAGAACGTCACCTACCTCGTCGGCGGTGCCCCGCCGCCGGGCGACCGGGACCGCGTCGTCGCCGCGCTCCGCGACCACCAGGCGGTCGAGGGGGTCCACGACCTCACGGTGTTCTACGACGGGACGGACCTGGAGGTCGAGGTCCACGTCGAGGTCGACGGCGAGATGACCCTCCGCGAGGCCCACGACGTGGAGACGGACCTCGTCACGAGCCTCCGCGCGCTGGACGACGTCGGCGACGTCCACGTCCACCTCGACCCCTCCGGACTCGGCGAGTGGAAGGACGCGCCGGAGGGGACCGACGCCTCGACCGCGCTCGGCGGCGACGCGGATCCCCGGGAGTGACCGCGGGCGGCGGCCCGAGACTGGCTGGCCGCTGGCGGCGGCCTGATGCCACCCGGAGACGGCGGCCCGAAACCACCGGCTGGCGGCGGCCCGAGACCGCCGGTGTCGTGCGGGTTTTGCCCCTCCGGCCCCTACGACGGATATGTTCGGTCGTCGCTGGCTGGAGATGACGTGGCGGGACGGACTGTTCGCCCACTGGCCCGTCGAGCCGGCGACCGTCGCCGCGGCGCTGCCCGACGGGATCACCGTCGCCACCCACGACGGGGACGCCTACCTCGGGGTCGTCCCGTTCGTGATGGAGGACATCCGGCCGCGCGGGGTGCCGCGGGGGCTGTCCTTCCCCGAACTCAACCTGCGGACCTACGTCGAGGGGCCGAACGGCCCGGGCGTCTACTTCCACAGCCTCGACGCCGACGACCGGCTCGGCGTGGCGGTCGCCCGCGGCCTGTTCCGGCTCCCGTACTACCGCGCCGAGACGGACGTTCGAGGTACCGCGGCGAGCGGAGGCCCCGATAGCGGCGACGGCGACGCGAAGAAGGCGGACGGCGACGCGAGCGAGGAGGCCGCCGGCGCGGACGCGGGCGACGCCGTGCGGTTCGCGAGCCGTCGCGTCCACGAGGGCGTCCCGCACGCCCGGTTCGACGCGACCTACGCGCCGGCCGGCGAGGCGTTCACCCCCGAGCCGGGATCGCTGCCGGCGTTCTTACTGGAGAACTACCGGTTCTACACCGCCGGAGAGAGCGGGCGGCTGTACGTCGGCGAGATCGACCACGACCCGTGGACGCTGCGCCCGGCGGAGGCGGAGATCCGGGCGAACACGCTGTTCGAGGCCAACGGCTTCGAGAGACCGGACGGCGACCCGGTCCTCCACTACGCCGAGCCGATCGCGGTCACCGCCGACCGGATTAGACGGGCTTGAAGTCGGCGGGGCCGTCCCGCCCGCACCGGCGTTACGGGAACAGGCCGCGGTACTCGTGGGCCTTCGCCGTTCGCTCCAGCGCGAGCGTGTACGCGGCGGTCCGCAGGTCGGGGAGCTCCTTCGTGTCGTACTGTTCGACGGTCTTGTCGAAGGCGCTCCCGATGCGCCGCTCCAGCTCGGCGTTGACCGTCTCCAGCGGCCACGAGAACTCCTGGGCGTTCTGGACCCACTCCAAGTAGGAGACGATGACGCCGCCCGCGTTCGCGAGGATGTCGGGCACGACCTGAATGTCGCGCTCGGTGAGCGCCTTGTCGGCCGCGACGGTCGTCGGACCGTTCGCGGCCTCGACGACCGCCGACGCGCGGAGGTCGTCGACGTTGTCGGCGGTGATCACGCCCTCGACGGCGGCGGGGATGAGCACGTCGACGTCGAGGGTGAGCAGCTCCGCGTTGGTGATCTGGTCCGGGTCGTCCCAGGTGGAGCCGCTCGCGCTGCCCCGGTACTCGCCCGCGACGTACTCCTCGATGAGCCCCCCGGCGTCGACGTGCGCGCCGAGCGCGGCCACGTCGAGGCCGTCCGGGTCGTACGCCGCGCCCGTAACGTCGGAGGTGGCGACGACGTTGGCGCCCGCCTCGTCGAGGAGCCGGGCCGCGTTGGACCCGACGTTCCCGAACCCCTGGATCGCGATGGAGGCGTCGGAGAGGTCGCGGTCGAGGTACTCGAAGAGCCGCTCGGTGACGAGCGAGACCCCGCGGCCGGTCGCCTCCACGCGGCCGGGCGTCCCGCCGATCTCCAGCGGCTTTCCGGTGACGACCTGCGGGACGGAGTACCCCTCGTACATGGAGTAGGTGTCCATCATCCACGCCATCGTCTGCGGGTTCGTGTTCATGTCCGGCGCCGGCACGTCGATCTCGGGACCGATCATCCGGCGGATCCCCTCGGTGTACCGCCGGGTGAGGCGTTCGAGGTCGCGCTCGGTGAGGTCCTTCGGCTCGCAGATCACGCCGCCCTTCGCGCCGCCGTACGGGAGGTCGACCAGCGCGGTCTTCCAGGTCATCCACCCGGCGAGCGCCTCGACTTCGCGCTGGGTGACCGAGGGGTGGAACCGGACGCCGCCCTTGAACGGTCCCCGAGAGCTGTCGAACTGACAGCGGTACCCCTCGAACACTTCCACCTCTCCGGACTCGAGCTCGACCGGGAGCGTCACCTTGAGGGTGCGTTCCGGGCTCTTGAGCCGCTCGAACACCCCGTGGTCCACGTCTGCGTACTCCTCGGCGCGGTCCATCTGGGCGAGCATGTTCTCGAACGGGTCGTCGGCCATGGCGCCCACGACTCGATCGTTCGTGATATTGGTTTCGGCAAGTATCGCCATCGGGAGTGAATATGTATCATAGTTTTTCGCCCGTTTTTCCCGGGCGCTTCCGACCGGACTTATACGTCGGGGCCGACAACCGCCGCCCATGATACACGGACACGCGACGGGGGAGCGCCGATGACGGCACAGACGCTTCACCCCCGAGTCCAGGTCGTGTGGGTCCTCCGCGCGGTGCTCCTCTCGGCGCTCGTCACCGCCCCGTTCGCCGCCGGCGCGTACCTCGAGTACCTTCCGCGGTGGGCGCCGGTCGCGGTCGGCGCGGTCGCGCTGACGCTCACCGTCGGCCACGCGCTCCTCCGCTACCGGCGCTGGAGCTACGAGATCCGCGAGGACGCGATCTACCTCGACCGCGGCGTGGTCACGCAGGTGCGGACCACCGTGCCCTTGGTCCGGATCCAGCACGTCGACTCGCGGCGCGGCCCGATCGAGCGGACCGTCGGGCTCGCCTCCTGCGTCGTGTACACCGCCGGGTCGCGCGGCGCGGACGTGCGCATCCCCGGACTCACGCCGGACGGCGCGAGCGACCTCCGCGAGGAGCTGAAGCGACTGGCGATCCGCGCAGACGGGGAGGACGCGGTGTGAAGCTCGCGCCGCAGTCGGTCCCGTACCGCGCGCTCCAGAAGGCGGCCGGGACCGCCGTCGCGCTGTTCGTGATCGTGAACAGCGGCGGGTTCGGCCTCCCCTTGGCGGTCGGCGGCGGGGCGGCCATCCTCCTCGTGATGCTCGCCTACGAGGTCGCGTACTACCGCCGGTTCGAGTACGTCCTCACGGAGGACACGCTCGACATCTCCTCAGGCGTCATCTCCCGGCGCGAGCGGGAGATCCCGTACCGTCGGATCCAGAACGTCGACGTGAGCCGCGGCGTGCTTCAGCGCGCGATCGGCGTCGCCGCGGTCGATCTGGAGACAGCCGGCGGCTCCAGCACGGAGGGGTCGATCCGGTTCGTCACGCCCGCGGAGGCGACGCGGCTCCAGCGCGAAGTCCAGCGCCGGAAGTCGGCGGCCTCCCGGTCGGACGACGCCGGCGAGGGGACGACGACCGGGGCCGACGCGGTCGAGGGCGGGCGCGACGACGCGTTCGCGCCGGACGAGGAGGAGCTGTTCGCCATCTCGCCCGGCGAGCTCGCCCTGGTCGGGGCGCTGTCGTTCGACGGGCGGCTGATCGGGCTCTTGGCCTTCCTGAGCTCCGGCTCGTTCCCGGTGCTGTCGAGCTTCCTCCCGGAGACCTCGGCCGCCGCGCTCACCGCGACGGCGTTCGTCGGGATCGCCGCGCTGTTCATCGCGTCGTGGCTCATCGGCGCGGGCGTCGCCTTCTCGAACTACTACGGGTTCCGGCTCGCGCGCGCCGGCGACGAGCTGCGCTACGAGCGCGGGCTGTTCCGGCGGTACAGCGGCTCGATCCCGACCGAGAAGGTCCAGACGCTGCGGGTCACCGACAACCCGGCCAAGCGCGCGCTCGGTTACGCGAGCCTGTCGATCGAGACGGCGGGGTACGCCCCCGGACAGGGGACGGAGTCCGGCAACCAGTCGGCCGTCCCCATCGCCGCCACCGACCGCGTCTACCGGCTCGCACACGAGATCGAGTCGTTCGGCGCGCCCGACTTCAACCGCCCGCCGAAGCGGATCCGCTGGCGGTACGTCATCCGGTACACGCTGCTCGTCGGCGTCCTCACCGGGATCGCGTACGGCGTGAACTGGTACGTCTCGCCGTCGCTCCCCTGGTACGGGGTGGCCGCGCTCCTCGTCGCCGTCCCGCCCGCGGCGCACCTGAAGTGGAAGCACCGCGGCTACTGGCTCGGCGAGGACCACCTGCTCACTCGGAACGGGTTCTGGAGCCGGACCGTCGCCGTCGTCCCCTACTACCGGATCCAGAACGTGATCGACAGCCGGACCGTGTTCCAGCGCCGGTGGGGCGTCGCGACGATCGTCGCCGACACGGCGGGCACCAGCTCGCTGACCGGCAGCGACGCGGCCGCCGTCGACTTCGAGATCGACGAAGCGGAGGCGCTGAAGGAGACGCTCACCGAGCGCCTCGCGACCGCCGTGGCGGCGCGGCGGAGCGCCGGCACCGACTCCTTCGAGTGGGTCGAGAGCGACGACGCGGCGAGCGAGGCGGTCGACGGGGAGGTCGCAGGGAGCGAGGAGACCGCAGCGGGCGAGCGGGGCGACGTCGACGAGGAAAACGCAGGGAACGAAGACGCCGGCGACGACCCCGTCGAGGACGTGGTCGGCGACGCGGAGGCGGACGACGCTGCGGACGAGTCGTCGTCCGAGGAGGAGCTCGACATCCCGGAGGACGGCGTCGTCCGCCCCGACTTCTCGCCGAGCGACCGCGACTACTCGGAGCCCGCGGAGCGGATCGACACGGGCGAGTACGCGGTCGACCAGAACCCGTCGGACGCCGACGTGGCGCACGGGCCGCGATCCGGCGCGGAGAGTGACAGAGACAGAGGCGCCACGAAGGGCGGCCGCGACGGGGACGAGGACGCCGCGGACGGCGGCGGCAGTACCGCGGAAAATAGCAGCGGCGACACCGCGGACGGGAGCGACGACGCCGCGGGCGACGACGGCGACGACCGCTAGGGGACGCGGGCGGCGCGGCCCCGCCCGCTCACTCGTCGAGCAACTGCTGTGCGATCGTGTTGCGCAGGACCTCGCTCGTCCCCTCGTAGATCTCCGAGAGCTTCGCGTCGCGGTAGAAGCGCTCCGCGGGGAAGTCCTTGGTGTAGCCGTAGCCGCCGTGGATCTGGATCCCCTCGTTGGCGACCTCGCGGGCGATCTCGGAGGCGTACAGCTTCGCCTGCGCCGCCTCCTTGATGTAGTCCTCGTCGCGCATCTTCAGGTCGGCCGCCTCGTGCATCAGCAGCTCCGCGGCGCGCGCCTTCGTGTCCATGTCGGCGAGTTTGTGCTGGATCGCCTGGAAGTCGGCGATGGCACGGTCGAACTGCTCGCGCTGTTGGGCGTAGGACTTCGCCTCGTCGAGCGCGGCGCGGGCGATCCCGACCGACCGGGCGGCGATGGTGATGCGCCCGCCGTTGAGCGTCTTCAGCGCGTGGACGAACCCGTCGCCCTCCTCGCCGAGCAGCCGGTCCTCGGGGATCCACATGTCGTCGAACCGGAGCTCCGCGGTCGGACAGCCCTTGTCGCCGAGCTTGTCCTCCGTCCCCTCGACGACGAACCCGTCGTCCTCCTCGGGGCGCACGACGAACGACGAGATCCCCTTCCGGCCGGCGTCGGGGTCGGTCTTCGCGAACAGGGTGACCGTGTCCGCGACGGAGCCGTTCGAGATCCAGAGCTTGCCGCCGTTCACGACGTAGCCGTCGCCGTCGCGCTCCGCGGCGGTCGTCATCGCCGGCACGTCCGAGCCCGCCTCGGCCTCCGAGAGGGCGAAGGCGCCGATGTCCTCGCCGGTGTTCAGCGCCGTGAGGTACTCCTGCTTCTGGGCCTCGTCGCCGAACTCGTAGAGCATGTTGCCGGCCAGCGAGGTGTGGGCGGCGACGACCGTTCCGAGCCCGCCGGAGCCGCGGGAGATCTCCTCGAGCCCGATCGCGTAGCTGTGGTAGTCGAGGCCCGCGCCCTCGTACTCGACCGGGAACGGCATCCCCATGAGCCCGAGGTCGGCCATCTCCTCGACCAGGTCGGCGGGGAACTCGTCGGTCTCGTCGATCTCGGCCGCGCGCGGGACGACCTCCTCGTCGACGAACTCCGCGACGGTGTCGCGGATCTGACGCTGCTCTTCGGTGAGCGTGAACTCCATGTGAGTGCGTTCGGCCGGGCGGACTTAGCCGTTTCCACACGGTTGTACACGGGTCGACCGTTCGTCGCGGGCGAGGGCTGCGGCAGCGGGCGATTTCGGCGGGCGAGGGGACGAGCAGCGCTCGGGCGGCGTTCCACGAGGCTTTTTATGCGTTGTGCCGTAAGGTCTGGCAACTGAATGAGCGGACGAGAATACGGTCCCGGTGAGGCCGACCTCGCGTGGTGCCACGAGGCGGTCCAAGGGGTCTCGCGGACCTTCGCGCTGACTGTCGACGTGTTAGAGGAGCCGATGGCGTCGCAGATCTGCGTCGGCTACCTCCTCTGTCGCGTCGCCGACACGGTCGAAGACGCCGGCCACATCCCGCCGGAGGCACAGAGCGACGTGCTGCGGACGTATCGGCGAGCGATCGATCCGGACGAGGACGCCGACATCGTCGAGTTCCGCGCGGCGGTCGACGAGTGGCTCCCCGCGGAGCGCGACGACGACTGGACGGTCGTCGCCGAGGCGCCCACGATCGCGGCGACGTTCGAGGAGCTCGACCCGGAGGCGCAGGCCGCGATCGTCCCCCCGGTGTTGGAGATGGTCGACGGGATGGCGATGTTCGTCGACCGCCACGCCACCGAGGGCGGGCTCCGGATCGGCGACCGCGACGAGCTCGAACAGTACTGCTACTACGCGGCCGGCACCGTCGGCAACCTCATCACGAACCTGCTCACCCGCGGCGACCTCGACGAGGAGCGCGCGACGCGGCTGCGCGAGACCGCCGAGGAGTTCGGTCTCCTCCTCCAGCTCGTCAACGTCTCGAAGGACGTCTACGACGACTACACCGAGGAGAACAACGTCTACCTCCCCGCCGAGTGGCTGGAGGCCGAGGGCGTCGAGCAGGAGCGCGTCGTCCACCCAGAGAACCGCGAGTCGTCCGCGCGCGTCGTCGGCCGGACCGCGGACTACGCCCGTTCGTTCCTCGACGACGCGCAGGCGTACCTGGAGACGATGCCGCTCTCGAACGGGAACACGATGGAGGCGTGGACCGTCCCGTACCTGCTCGCGGTCGGCACGCTCCGGGAGCTCGGGAGCCGCCCCGAGGACGCGCTCACCGAGACCGGCGTGAAGGTGTCCAGACAGGAGGTGTTCGCGGTGATGTCCGCCGCGAGCGACGTCGGCCGCGACTCCCTCGCGGAGCTGCGACAGACGATCGCGCGGACCCCCTTCCACCGCGCCGTCGGCTCCGCCGACTGAGCCGACGCGCGTCGCCGCCGCTTTTCCGGTCCGCTACTCACAGCCGCGACCGCGCCCGCGACACCGCCGGGACGCGGACACCAATCGTCTCCCCGAGCGCCTCGGCCGCGCTCAACAGCCACTCCGCGCGTTCGACCCGCGAGTCGAGGTCGCCGGGGCCGATCCGGTACTGCTCGACCAGCTCCTCCACGGTCGCGCCCCCGATCCACTCGTCTAAGATCCGCGCCGTCTTCACCGACTCCAGCCACCCTTCGAAGTCGTCCGGCTCGGTCATGTCCGTGGTGAGGTGCGCGGCGTTGGTCCGCGCGAACCGGTAGACGTCGGCGCGCTCGGCGTTCCCGAGGTACGTGTCCTGCATGTCCGGCGTGTCGCAGATCACCTCGAAGGCGGTGAGCGTCGTCGCCTCCGGGAGGTCGGCCGCGTCGCGCAGTCCGGCGACGATTCGCTCGCCGGTCTCGGGCCGGACGTACTGCTTCGAGGTGGTCTCGCCGACGGCGGTCGCGACGAGGCGGTAGTCCTCGACCCCGCCCGTCTCCCGGGCGACCATCCCGGCCGCGACGAGGTCGTCGACCGCGACGGCGACGGCGTCCGCGAGGCCGCCGGCCCCCGTCTCCCGCGCGTAGAAGGTCCCCTCGAACACGTCGAGGATCTCCGACTCGGTCGCGGCGAAGTCCGTCGCGACCGCCGCGAGGACGTGCGTGCGGAGCGAGCCCGGGTCGGCGAGCTGCGACTCGACGGCCTCGGGCTCGCCCTCGACGTACCGCTCGCGGACCTCCCCTCGGGTGTCGGCGTCGGCGACGAGGACCGCCTCCCCGTGCGGGTCGAGACCGGGTCTGCCGGCGCGGCCGCACATCTGGTGGACCTCGAGCGTCGGGATCCACGACATCCCGCCCTCGCCGTACCGGCGCTGGTCCCGGACGACGACGCGGCGCGCGGGCACGTTGACCCCGGCCGCCAGCGTGGGCGTGGCGCAGATACAGGCGACGTCGCGCTCGCGGAACGCCGACTCGACGACGCCGCGGTGGCCGGACCGGAGCCCGGCGTGGTGGAACGCGACGCCGGCGCGCAGGCAGTCCGCGAGCTGTCGACCCGGGAGCGTGCCGTCCACGTCGGTCGCCTCCTCGGCCGCCGCGGCGGCCGCGTCCTCGATCCCGAGCTCCGCCGCGAGCCCGTCCTCCGCGAGCCGCTCCGCGAGGTCGACGGCCTCGCGCCGGGAGCGGACGAACGCCAGGCACTGGCCGCCGTCCGCGACGGCGTCGGCGACCAGCGCGGCCGTGACCTCGGTCGGGTCGCCCTCGTCGTCGCCCTCGCCGCCGCCGCCGCGCCCGTCGTCCGGCCGGGCTTCGTCGTCGACGTCGCCCTCGTCGTTTGCTCCCAGCTCGTTGCTGTCGACGTCGACGGAGAGGCTCGTGCCGTCGTCGAAGTCGACCTCACCGCCGACGGCGACGCCGGTCCGGAGGTCGACCGGCCGCCACGCCGACTCGACGAGGGCGGCGTCGAGCCAGTCGGCGATCGCGTCGGGGTTGTCGACGGTCGCCGACAGCGCCACGGTCTGGAGGTCGGGGTTCCGGCGACGGAGCGTCGCCAGCGTCACCTCGAGGGTGGGGCCGCGCCGCTTCGCGCCGAGGAGGTGGACCTCGTCGACGACGACGCAGGCGAGTTCGTCGACCCACGAGGCCCCGTTGCGGATCGCCGAGTCGACCTTCTCGCTCGTGGCGACCACCACGTCGTTGCCGGCGAGGGCCTCGCCCGTCGCGTCGAAGTCGCCGGTGGAGATGCCGACGTCGACGCCGGGCAGCGCCGCGAACGTCTCGTACTTCTCGCGGGCGAGCGCGCGGAGCGGACAGACGTACAGCCCGGGGCCGTCCGCCGTCAGCAGCGCGAGCTGCGCGACGAACGTCTTCCCCGACGCGGTCGGCACCGCGGCGACGACGTCGGCCCCCTCGCAGACGCCGGCGTCGACCGCCGCGCGCTGCGGCGGGTACAGCTCGCGCACGCCGCGCTCGGCGAAGTGGTCGACGACGGACGGCGACAGCGGCAGGTCCCGGACGCGCATACGGCGATCCGTTCGGCGCGCCCGGTGATAAAGAGTCGGCGGCACCCCCTCGGTCGGCGTCGGCTACGCGTCGGTGTCGAAGTCTTGGAAGAGCTTCTCGTAGTCCTCGTCGTCGCTCGCGACCGCGTCGCGCGACTCGTCCGCGCGGTCGCGGAGCTCGTCGATGCGCTCGGTGAGCCGCTGGTACTCGTCGTTGTCGGCGAGGTCGGTGGCGCTCTTCTCGGACTCCAGCATCGCCTTCTTCGAGGTCAGCGAGAACAGCTCCTGGACCTCCGAGTCGTACTCGCCGCGCCGCAGCAGGCCCTCGACGGTCTCGCGGAGCGTGTCGCTCGTGACGGGCTTGACGAGGTAGTCGTCGAACCCCATCTCGAGGATGTCGAAGTCGGGCTCGACGGCGGTGACCATCGCGACCCGACAGTCGATGCCGCGTTCGCGGACGGCGGTGAGGACCTCGTCGCCGGAGAGGCCGGGCATCCGCCGGTCGAGGAGTATCGCGTCGACCTGGTTGTCCGCCTCGTCGAGCTCGTCGAGCGCCTCGCGGCCGCCGTACGCGGTTCGGACGCGGTACTCGTCGCCGAGCCAGGCGGCGTACAGGTCGGCCAAGTCGGGTTCGTCCTCGACCACGAGGACCAGCGGCGGTTGCTCACTCATGGATGACGGGAGCGAGGGGGTGTTCGCTCACACGTTTCGTCTCTCCGCTGGCTATATTAAAATACCTCTTCGACGCGCGGCCCGAGCGGTCGTCCGCGGTTACTCCTCCGGGCTGTAGTTCGGCGCCTCGTCCGTGATCATCACGTCGTGCGGGTGGCTCTCGCTCTGCCCCGCCGAGGAGACGCGCACGAACTCCGCGCGCTCGTGGAGGTCGGGGACGGTCTCCGCGCCGACGTATCCCATCCCGGAGCGCATCCCGCCGGTGAGCTGGTGGAGCTCCGACGCGAGGCTCCCCTTGTACGGGGTCGCCGCCTCGACGCCCTCGGGGACGAACTCCTCGTCCTCCTGCTCCTCCTTGAGGTAGCGGTCGCCGCCGCCGGACTTCATGGCTCCGACCGAGCCCATGCCGCGGTACTGCTTGTACTTCTTCCCCTGCATCGTGATGACGCGGCCGGGGGCCTCGTCCGTGCCGGCGAAGTACGAGCCGAGCATCACCGCGTCCGCGCCGGCCGCGAGCGCCTTGATCGCGTCGCCGGAGTACCGGATCCCGCCGTCGGCGATCACGGGCACGCCGTGCTCGGCGGCGACGTCGGCGACCTCCGCGACGGCGGTCATCTGGGGCATCCCGGCGCCGCTGACGACCCGCGTCGTACAGATCGAGCCCGGGCCGATGCCGACCTTCAGCCCGTCGGCGAAGTCGACGGCGGCCTCTGCGGCCTCGCGCGTCCCCACGTTACCGACGACGACGTCGGCGTCGACGGTCGCTTTGATCGCCTCCGCGGAGTCGAGCACGTTGAGGTTGTGGGCGTGCGCGCAGTCGATGAAGATGACGTCGACGCCGGCCTCGTCGGCGGCGACGGCGCGCTCCTCCTCGAAGGGGCCGACGGCGACCCCGGCCAGCAGCCGGCCGCGGTCGTCGCGGGCGGCCTCCTCGTGCTCGCGGCGCTGGAGGATCCCCTGCATCGTCACCAGTCCGACGAGCCGCTCGTCGCCGTCCACGATGGGGACGCGCTCGATCTTGTGGTCGTACATCAGTTCGAGCGCCGCGCGCGCCTCGACGTCCTCCGTGGCGGTGATGACCTCGTCGGTCATCGCCTCGCGGACGGCGTCGTCCTCGCCGACCTCGAGGTACGGACGGATGTCGGTCCCCGAGATGATGCCGAGGACCGTGTCGTCGTCAGCGACGACGGGAGCGCCCGAGACGCCCTGTCGCTCCATCACGGCGTCGGCCTCGCGGACGGTGTCGTCCGGCGAGACGGTGACGACGTTCTCGCGGCGGATGACGAGCTCGTGGGCGCGCTTGACGCGCTCGACCTCCGCGGCCGTCTCCTCGACGGTCATGTTGCGGTGGAGCACGCCGAGGCCGCCCTCGCGGGCCATCGCGATGGCGAGGTCGCTCTCGGTGACGGTGTCCATCGCCGCCGACAGCACGGGGACGGTGAGCTCGACGTTCCGCGACACGCGAGTAGTCAGGTCGGCGTCGTCGGGCTCCACCCGGCTCTCTTTCGGGCGGAGCAGCACGTCGTCGAACGTCAGCGCTTCCGGGACCTCGAGCTTCGCCGAGAACCGGCCAGAATTCGTCTCCATATAAGCCGTCATGAACGGCCGATGAAAAGCGTTGCGAGACAGCACGGACGTGGAGGTTGGTCACAAACAGACGGGTGTTGTGTACACGTTCGTGCCCAGTCGTCGGGCGGAGCGCGACCGAGGCGGGGACCGGCGAGCGCGGCTTCGGAGCAGCGGCCGATGAGCGGCGGGCGGGCTCGAACGCCGAGAGATAGTCGGAGATACGGCTCCATCGTCGACGTATCGTCGTCGAAAGTGGCCGCCAGCCGTCGATCATTCGTGGCGTGCGGACACGTCTCACACAACCTTTAACGCGACCGAAACGCGTATTAGTAGTATGGACTCCGACAGTCCCGTGAACGCGCGCATCGCCGGCCAGTCGAACGCCGACCTCGGCGTCCGCTTCACAGCCGGCAATCCGCGCAATCTCTTTACATGGGCTCGTCGGAAATCCCTCGGCGTGGACTCCGCGTGGTGGTCCCCCGACCACCGCGAGTCGCACGCGTCCCACCGCCACCCCGACGGTCAGGGCTATCGTCCCTAAATGAGCACGTCACGCCACCCCGTCGCCCTGCGCTTAGAACGGCAGGTCGGGAGCGCGACGAAGCTGCTCGCGACCGTGATGGTGTTGCCGCTCGTCGACGGCATCTTCCCGGCGTTAGTCGTCGCCGGCGTCCTCGGATCCGCCACCGGCGTCGTCGAGACGGGGATCCTGATCTTCGGCGGCTCCGCGACGGCGGCGGTGATCCTCGCGGAGATGGACGGCTCCCGCCGGGAGATGGTCACCTCCGTGCTGCTGATCGGCGCGGTCATCATTCCGGTCGCCGCCGTGGAGGCCGCCCTCGCGCCGACGCTCAGGGGGCTCCTCGACCTAGCCGTCTTCGAGCGGTTCGCCGGACTGGTGATCCTGACGATCGCCGCCAAGACCGCCAGCTCGGAGATCGGCGAGTACCTGCCGAGCCCGGGCGTCATCATCGGCCTCGGGCTCGTCGCGAGCTTCAGCCCGTCCGGTTTCGCGCTGGAGACCTCGACCGAATACGTCGTCAACGGCACCGCGGCCGCCGCCGTCGGCGTCGCGTTCGCGCTGTCGATCGCGCTGCTGTCGCCGCACCTCCGCGGCCGCGTCGACATCGACCGGTTCCGGTTCGGCTCCGCGGTCGCGCTGGGCGTGCTCGCCCTGCCGATCCTGCTCGGCCCGTTCGACCTCATGCAGACGGAAGCGCCGGTCGCGCTCGCGGTGCTCGCGGTGACGACCCTCTTCGCCTACGACCCGAACGCGGGCGCGCTGGAGGGCGTCACCGACGTCGACGACGGACCGGACGACGACCCGACCGACGGGTCCGCCGACGGGAGCGACGAGTCGGACGACAACCCGACTGACGCCGACGAGGGCGCGGACGACGCGCCGGCGAGCGATCCCCCGCTCGACACGCCGCCGGAGGGACCGTCGCCCATCGTCGACGACGACGTCGCCGTGCTCGCGAACGGCGGGGAGGAGCGCGAGACCGGCGACGAGGGGACGGACCCCTTCGCCGACGACGACTCCCGCGCGCCGTGGCTGTAGCTCGGGGAAGTCGGCGGAGCGTCGCCCGCGACACCGCCGCATTTCACCGCGCGTGTCGCCGGGGTTTAGGCGCTCGACCCCAAACGACGGGTATGTCTAACCGCGTCGTTCAGGGGCGGATGGTGACGCCCGAGAAGCTCGCAGAGCTGGTCGAAGGGGAGTCGGTACTGGAGGCCGAGTCCATCGCGGACGCCGACCGCGACTGCCCGGAGTGCGGCGGCGACGTCATCTCGGTCGGCTACATGCCGAGCGTGACCGAGTTCGTCACCGGGTTCAAATGCCAAGACTGCGACTGGAGCGACGACGACCGGGAGTAACGCCGGTCGGGAGTCGTCTCCGTGAACGGTCGAGCGAGGCGTTCGCCCCAGAGCGGAGAGCGCGACGCCGTCCCTCGATCGCCGTCGATCGAAACCCCTTTATCCGCGTTTCGGCAATCGTCTGATGCGAGATCACGCGGGGCTGTGGCCAAGCCAGGCATGGCGACTGACTCCAGAGGCTTGCGCCCGGGACGACACTCCAGACTGATATACCGAGCGGCCGACTGATCATCGGTCGTGTTGACGACCCTCTGGAGTTCCGAGGCGCACCGGAGATATCAGTCGATCGGGGGTTCAAATCCCTCCGGCCCCACTCTCTGCTATCGCGAGCAACACCGCGAGCGACGGCTTC
>NZ_CAKZRO010000040.1 GCF_937146585.1 uncultured Halorubrum sp.
CAGGGCGCTGTCCTGTAGAGGTCCGCAGGTTCAAATCCTGCTCCCTGCACTCCGTTTTCCACGAACTCTCCGTTCAGGAGGGACAGCTATGAGTAGCAAGACGAATCCGAAACTACAGAACCTCATCGCCGATCTGAAGTCGGTCTCGCGTGACTCCGGTGCCAACGTGTGGCAGGACGTCGCCGACCGACTGGAGAAGCCACGGCGCACGCACGCTGAGGTCAACCTGGGCCGCATCGAGCGGTACGCTCAGGAAGACGAGACGGTCGTCGTCCCCGGCAAGGTGCTGGGCAGCGGTGTGCTCGAAACGAACGTTACCGTCGCCGCCGTCGACTTCTCCGGGACCGCCCGGACGAAGATCGAACAGGCCGGCGAAGCGGTGGCGCTTGAACAGTTCATCGAACAGAACCCCGAAGGAAGCAACGTGCGGGTGATCCGATGAGTCTCGCGAAGATCGACGCGGACGTCGTCGTCGACGCCCGCGACTGTATCCTCGGTCGCGTCTCCTCGGAGGTCGCCCAGCGCGTCCTCGCCGGGGAGACCGTCGCCGTCGTCAACGCCGAGCGCGCCGTCATCACCGGCAACGAGGAGGCGACGATGGAGACGTACCACAAGCGCGCGGAGCTCGGTTCGGACAGCGGTCCGTACTACCCCAAGCGCCCCGACCGCATCTTCAAGCGCGCCATCCGCGGCATGCTGCCGTACAAGTCGGAGGACGGCCGCGAGGCGTTCTCGAACGTGCGCGTGTACGTCGGGAACCCCTACGAGCGCGACGAGGACGTCGAGAGCGTCGTCCTCGACGGCACCTCGCTCGACCGCCTCTCGAACATCAAATTCACGACGCTCGGAGCGATCTCCGAGTCTCTGGGAGCCAACGTCACATGGTAACGAACACCTCAGGCAAGAAGAAGACGGCCGTCGCCCGCGCCACCGTGCGCGAGGGCGAGGGTCGCGTGCGCATCAACTCCCAGCCAGTCGAGCTGGTCGAACCGGAGCAGGCGCGGCTCAAGATGCTCGAGCCGTTCCGCATCGCGGGCGAGGAGCTCCGCGACGGCGTCGACATCGACATCGACGTCGAGGGCGGCGGCTTCAGCGGCCAGGCGGACGCGACGCGGACCGCCATCGCCCGCGGCCTCGTCCAGCACCTCGGCGACGCGGAGCTGCGCGACGCGTACATGAACTTCGACCGCACCCTGCTGGTCAACGACGTGCGCCAGTCCGAACCCAAGAAGTGGGGCGGACCCGGCGCTCGCGCTCGCTACCAGAAGTCCTACCGCTGAGGTGATCCAGTCATGATGATCCCCGTCCGGTGTTTCACGTGCGGCAACGTCGTGGGTGAACACTGGGAAGAGTTCAAAGAGCGGGCTCGCGAGGGCGACGAAGACCCCGGCGAGGTGCTCGACGACCTCGGGGTCGACCGGCACTGCTGCCGGCGCATGCTGGTGAGCCACCGCGACCTCGTGGACGTCGTCTCGCCGTACCAGTAACCATGTCAGAACAGCGATACAATCGATACGAGAAGGCACGCATCCTCGGCGCGCGAGCGCTGCAGGTGTCCTACGGGGCGCCCGTGCTGATCGACACGGATCAGACGGAGCCGATCCTCGTCGCCGCGGAGGAGTACGACGCGGGCGCGCTCCCGTTCACGGTGCGGAGGGAATCCAACTAATGACCCGAATTACCAGCGTCTCACTGCGTCGCGTGCTCGACTCGCGCGGAAACCCGACGGTCGAGGCCGACGTGCTCACCGAGTCCGGCGGCTTCGGCCGCGGGGCGGCGCCCAGCGGGGCCTCGACCGGCGAGTACGAAGCGATCGAACTCCCGGCGAGCGAGTCCATCGCGAAGGCCCGCGAACACGCGGTCCCGCGCCTCGAGGGCGTCTACGCCGGCGACCAGCGCGCGGTCGACAACGCCCTGCGCGGCGCCGACGGGACGGACGACTTCTCCGCCATCGGCGCGAACAGCGCCGTCGCCATCTCGATGGCGGCCGCGAAGGCCGCCGCCGACGTGCTCGGCGCGCCGCTGTACCAGCACCTCGGCGGCGCGTTCCGCGGCGAGAACTTTCCGATCCCGCTCGGCAACGTCGTCGGCGGCGGGGAGCACGCCAAGGAGGCGACCCACATCCAGGAGTTCCTCGCGGCACCCGTGGGTGCGCCGAGCGTCTCGGAGGCCGTCTTCGCGAACGCCGCGGTCCACGCGGCGGTCGCGGACGTGCTCGACGAGCGCGGCGTCCCCGCGGCGAAGGGCGACGAGGGCGCGTGGGCGCCCCCCATCTCGGACGCGGACGCGTTCGAGGTCGTCGACGAGGCGGTCGACCGCGTCGAGGACGAGGTGGGCTTCGAGATCCGCTTCGGGCTCGACATGGCGGCCGCCGAACTGTACGACGACGACGCCGAGGCGTACGTCTACGGCGACGAGACGAAGTCGGCCGACGAGCAGATCGAGTACGTCGCCGGCCTCGTCGACGAGTACGACCTCGCGTACGTCGAGGACCCGCTCGACGAGAACGACTACGAGGCGTTCGCGGAGCTGACCGACCGGGTCGGCGACCGGACGCTGATCTGCGGGGACGACCTGTTCGTCACCAACGTCGAGCGGCTCCAGGACGGCATCGACGCCGGCGCGGCCAACAGCATCCTCATCAAGCCGAACCAGATCGGGACGCTGTCGGACGCGTTCGACGCCGTCGAGCTCGCCGCCCGCAACGGGTACGAGACGGTCATCTCCCACCGTTCGGGCGAGACCGAGGACACCACCATCGCACACCTCGCCGTGGCGACCGACGCCGGCTACATCAAGACCGGCACGGTCGGCGGCGAGCGAACCGCCAAGCTGAACGAACTGGTCCGCATCGCGGACGACGCGGTATGACGGGCCCACACCACGCATGAGCGAAGACAACGACGCGGTCGAACTCGACGACGACGCGGAGACCGAGGCGGTCGACGCGGCGGTCGAGGAGGAGGCCGACACGACCGAGGAACCGACCGCCGACGCGGCTGCCGAGGGGGCGTCCGCCGACGCCGAGCCCGACGCACCCGCCGACGCCGAGAGCGAGGCCGCCGACGAGGCGGAAGACGCGGAGGAGGACGCCTCCCCGTTCGACGACGACGTCATGCCGGACGACGACGTCGACCTGCTGATCCCCGTCGAGGACTACCTCTCCGCGGGCGTCCACATCGGGACCCAGCAGAAGACGAAGGACATGGAGCGGTTCATCCACCGCGTCCGCGACGACGGGCTCTACGTCCTCGACGTGAGCCTCACCGACCAGCGGATCCGCACGGCCGCGGACTTCCTCGCGAACTACAACCCCGAGCAGATCCTCGTCACGTCCTCGCGGCAGTACGGTCGGTTCCCGGCCGAGAAGTTCGCGGACGCCATCGGCGCCCGCGCCCGCACCGGGCGCTTCATCCCGGGTACGCTGACGAACCCCGACTACGCCGGCTACATCGAGCCGGACGTCGTCGTGGTCACCGACCCGATCGGCGACGCGCAGGCCGTCAAGGAGGCCATCACCGTCGGCATCCCGGTGATCGCGATGTGCGACTCCAACAACCAGCTGTCGAACGTCGACCTCGTCATCCCGACGAACAACAAGGGTCGGCGCGCGCTGTCGGTCGTCTACTGGCTCCTCGCCAACGAGACGCTCGACCGCCGCGGCACCGACACCGTGTTCGCTCTCGAGGACTTCGAGGACGAGCTCTAAGCCGGTCGCTTTTTGCGTTCACGTTCCCGTTTCGGTCGACTTCCGCCCGCTAGCGTCCGGTCTCCGCCCGCCGGTCGTCGGTGGCCGCACCGCCGGAAGGGACCGCAGTCAGACGATGTCGGGCGTGAACGGGTACGAGTACACCTTCCCGTCGTTGGCCTTCACCGTGCCGACGAGGACCAGGATCAGATCGGCGACCGCGATGATCGGGAACAGCAGGAGGCCGACGAACACGAAGCTGAGGGCGCCGGCGATCATGAGCGCGGCGAAGACGACGATCTGGAAGTTCAGCGAGTTCTTCGCGTTCCGTTCGACGAGGTCGTCGCCGTCGTCGGCGAGGATCAGGAAGAGGATCGGGCCGAGGAAAGAGGCGAAGAGGGCCGACGCGTGCGACAGCGCCGCCAGCGTCGTGTCGCCCTCGACGGTGTCGCCCTCGACGGTCGCGTCGACGGTCTCGGTGGACTCGGTTGCCATAGCGGGAATGGAGTTTCGGAGCGGATTGATAAGTGTTGGGTGCGTGTGTCACGGCCGCGACCGGGCTCAGTCGGCCGTCGACGCCTCGTCGCCGGGGGTCTCGTCGGTCGCCGGAACGTCGTGCGTCCACCGCGGCTCGATCTCGCGGTTCGCCATCACGACGCGGTCGCCGCCGTCGGTGTCGATCCGGGTCTTCCGGAGCTCGATGGCGGCGACGGTGCCGGTCACGCCCTTGGCGTCGACGCGGTAGCCGACGTTGAAGTCGGGGTCTCGCAGGAGGTAGACGCCCGCCACCGTGTCCTCGATCATCTCGGAGAGCGCGTAGGAGACGCCCAGGGCGATGAACCCGACGGCGGTTCCGAGGCTCGCGGCGATGTCGCCCATGCCGACGACCTTCAGGAACGTGAGCGCGACGCCGAACCAGAGGAAGACGGCGACGAGCGTGCCGATGAGGTCGCCGACCAGCTCGCGGTCGCCGACGTACAGTCGCTCGATCGAGCCGCGGACGACGGAGAGGACGACCCTGACCGTCAGGTACGCCAGCGCGAGGAAGATCAGCCCCGAGAGCAGCCGCGGGACCGCGACGACGAGCCCCTCGACGAAGTTCGAGAGCGACCGGGAGACGAGCGACGGGATCTGCGTCATGCCGAACCGCACACGGCCAGGGGTGGAAAAGGTAGGGGCGACCCGACCGCGTCAGTTGGCGTCCGTCTCGGAGGTGAACACGCCGTCGAGGTCGACGCTCGGATCGCGGCGCGGTTCCGTCTCGCGCCCCGACCGCTCGTCCGGGGCGCGCTTCCGCGCGCGGCGCATGAGGACCTCGTGGGTGTCCCGCGACTCCTCGTCCGGCCCGGGGCGCGCCTGGACGTAGCTCCCGTCGGCCCGCATCTCCCAGCGGCGCCGGTTGTCGTCGAGCATCGTCGAGAGCACCCCGTCGAGCGTCTCCCGGAGCGCCGGGTCCTCGACCGGCGCGACGGCCTCGACGCGCCGGTCCAAGTTCCGCGTCATCCAGTCGGCCGACCCGATGTAGTACTCCGGATCCCCTGCGTTGCCGAACCGGAAGATGCGCGAGTGTTCGAGGAACCGCCCGACGACGCTGTGGACCCGAACGGTCTCCGTGGCGCCGTCGACCCCCGGGCGGAGCCGGCAGATCCCGCGCACGATCAGGTCGATCTCCGCGCCGGCCTCGGCCGCTTCGTACAGGCGCTCGACGACGCCCGGGTCCTCCAGGGCGTTCATCTTCGCGACGATGCGCCCCCCGCGCCCGGCGAGGGCGTGGTCGCGCTCGCGGTCGATCAGCTCGTAGAGCCGCTCGCGCAGCGTCTCGGGGGCGACGAGCAGCTTCCGGTAACTCCGGTTGCGCGAGTGGCCGGTGAAGGAGTTGAACAGCCGGACGAGGTCCTGGCCGACGTCGTGGTCGGCGGTGAACAGCCCGAGGTCGACGTACCCCTTCGCGGTCCCCGAGTGGTAGTTGCCCGTCGCGACGTGCGAGTAGAGCCGGACGTCGTCGCCCTCCTCGCGCACCGCGAGCGCGACCTTGCTGTGGGTCTTGAGGTCGACGGTGCCGTACGCGACGTGGATCCCTTCCTCCTCCAGCCGCTTCACCCACCGGAGGTTGTTCTCCTCGTCGAACCGCGCCTTGAGTTCGACCATCACCGCGACTTGCTTGCCGTTCTTCGCGGCGTCGATGAGGCTCCCGAGCACCCGCGAGTCGGGCGCGGTCCGGTATATCGCGGCCTTGATCGCGAGCGTGTCCGGGTCGTGCGCCGCGGCGTCGAGGAACGTTTGGACGGTGTCGGTGAAGGAGTGGTACGGGTGGTGGACGAGCGCGTCCCGCCCGCGGATCGACTCGAACAGCTCCTCCGGCTGCTTCGGGTCGAGGCCGACGAACCGCGGGTGCTGTTGGGGCGTCCACGCCGGACGTTTCAACTCGGGCGCGTCGAGGTCGAAGAGGCCCTCGAAGTCGGAGAGCGCCAGCGGGGCGCGCCGTTCGAACACCTCCCGGTCGTCGACGTCGAGGTGCTCGACGAGGAGGTCGCGGACCGCGGGCGGGGTGTCCTCGTCGATCTCGATGCGGACCAGCGTCGCGAAGCGCCGCTCGCGGAGCACGTCCTCGATCCGCTCTATCAGCCCCTCCGCGACGTCCTCGTTGCGCCTGACCTCGGCGTTGCGCGTCACGCGGAACGTCGAGTGGTCGACGATCTCCACGTCCGGGAACACCAGATCGAGGTTGGCGGCGATGACGCGCTCGACCGGGACGGCCCGCGTCTCGCCGTCCGCGGGGTGATCCGGCCCGGCCGGGACCAGCCGCGGGAGGTTCTCTGGGACCTTGATCCGCGAGAAGCGGACCGTCCCGTCCGGCTTGCGGGTGCGGACCGCGAGCGATAAAGAGAGGTTCGAGAGGAACGGGAACGGGTGCGCCGGGTCGAAGGTGAGCGGCGTGAGCGTGGGCAGCACCGACGACTCGAACCGGTCTCTGAGGTGGTCGATCTCCTCGGGGCTCAGGTCGTCGTACCCGAGCACCTCCACGCCGGCCTCGGCGAGGGCCGGCTTCACCGCCTCGTGGTAGCACTGCGACTGCGCCTCGAACAGGTCCGCCGCCATCGAGAGCGCGTCGGTCCACTGCTCGCGCGGCGTCGCGCCGTCGACGGTCGGCTCCGTCGTCCCGGCGTCGATCTGCTGTTTGAGGCCGCCGATCCGCTTCATGAAGAACTCGTCGAGGTTCTGCGTCAGGATCGAGAGGAACCGGAGCCGCTCGAGCGGCGGCTGGCGGTCGTCGGTCGCCTCGTGGAGGACGCGCCACTGGAAGGAGAGCTCCGAGAACTCGCGGTTGAGGTACCACCGGTCGTCGTCGAACGGCTCGCCGGCCGGCGGCGGGTCGGCCGCGATCGGCGGGGTCTGCGGCGGCACGGCCGTCTGCCACGTCTCGGGCGAGAGGACGACGGCGTCGTCCTCGTCGGGAGCGGGCTCGGATTTGGCGTCCGCCCCGTCCGATCCGGTTTCGGGGTCGCCGTCGCCCGCATCGGCCTCCCGCTCGCCGTCCACGCCCCCGTCGGGCGGCGTCTCGCGCTCGGCGTCGTCGTCTTCATCGGCCGTGCGCTCCGGACCGCTCATCTCAGCTCAACTCGGCCACGTCGACGATCTTGGCGTCGCTCCGCCCGACGCCGTCGCGGAGCGCCGGGACCGCCGTGACCGTCTCGGCGCGGAGGTCGTACGCGGTGAGCGCCCCGCCGTAGACGCAGCCGGTGTCGAGTCCGACCGCCCACTCCGAGCGGACCGGCTCGTCGAGCACGGTGTGGCCGAAGAACACTCGCGGCGGCCCGGCGTACTCCTCGTACCAGTACGGCGGATCGTAGCTGCCGCCCGGGGCGAGCGAGCGGGTGTTCTGGAGGTCGTCGATCGTGTGCTCGGCGAGCGGTTTCCGCGGGTCGACCCCGCCGTGGACGATCAGGTTCTCGCCGACCGTGATCGCGACCGGTAGCGACTCGATCCACGCGAGGTCGTCGCCGGACAGCGACGCCAGCGACTTCTCGCCGCGCAGCAGCTTCTCCTCGTTGTTCCCCCGGACCGAGAACATGTTGTCCGCGTTCCGCACGCGCTCGACGACCGACGCGCTGTCCGGCCCCTTGCGGACCAGATCGCCGACGAAGGCCACGAGGTCGTCGTCGGTCACCTCGAGCCTCGACAGCAGGCGGTCCAGCGGCTCCGGACAGCCGTGCACGTCGCCGACGACGTACGCGCGGTCGTACTCGTCGAGGTCGATGTCGAGGTGGTGCGGTTCGACGTCCGGGTGGAAGCGACCCATTGCGTCTCCGTACGGGGAGTCGACTGATAAACGCCGCTAAGAGCGGTATATACCGATATATAACCCGGCGCGTCGCGCTCCGGCGAGCGCCGTCAGTCGGGCGCGACGCGCCGACAGCCCGCCTCCAGCCGCAGCGTCGGATCGCCGTCGCCGTCGTTCTCGATCCAGAGTTCGACGCCGCTCTCGTTGGGGTCGTCACAGGGGAGCTCCCGCCGCTCGAACCCCGGCCAGTCCCGCTCGAACCGGGTCCCGTCGACGGTCACGACGACGGTCTCCGGCTCGGCCGATCCCGGGAACGTCGCGTGCTCGTCGGCCTCGTTCTCGTCGGAGAGGCGGTACTGCTTCTCGAACAGCCGCGCTCCGTCGCCGTCGTCGACCGCGACGATCACCTCGTGGGTCTCATCGCGCTCCCCGAGGTAGACGCTCACCCAGTGAGCGGGGGTCGACGCGGAGTCGACGCCCGAACACCCGGCGACGGCGGCGAGGGCAGCAGAGGTTCCGGTGACGAACGCGCGACGTGTCGTGGAGGGCATCGTCTCCGCGTTTCCTGTGAAATAAGTCAAACTAACGATTCGCCGCTCGCGGCCCCGCCTCGTCGAATCGCGACCGCGGCGTTGAGAGTCGCGCGTCCGCCCCCGACTTCATCATCGCCTCCGTGTCGGCCGCTTCCTCGGCGGCGAGCTCCGCGCTCGCCGCTGGGAGCCAGGCCGGCGGCGCGACCTCGGTACCGGCGGAGCGGGGCGCGACCGCGTACTCGAACCGCTTGGACTCGCCCCCCCGGACGTACGCGAGCCTGGCCTCCCGGACGACGCCGTTCCGGTCGACGGTCAAATAGCCCCGGACGTCGGTCGCGTTGCGGACCGCGACGCCCGTCGCGGCGTACCGGATCAGCCGTTCGCCGTCCGCCTCGACGACCCCGACCGCGCGGAACTCGCCGACGGTGAGGATCCGGGAGGCGACCGCCCACATCGAATCGGCCGCGCGGTACCTGGTCGTCGCCACCGACCCGTTGGACGCCTCGAAGGAGACGTCTCTGTTCCGAGCGCTCCGACTGTACCGGACGCCGTCGTCGACGTACACGTCGCTGCGCGTGACGTCGACGTACCCGTTGTGAACGTCGAGCCGGAACCGAGTCCGGTCGCGGGCCGCCTCGTACTCGTAGTCGGCGTACGCGCCGGCGCGGAAGCGCTCGACCGCGGCCCCCGTCGCCGGCTCCGTTCGGAGGAACGCCACGGACCGCTCGCGCGCCGTCGCGACGTCGACCCCGCTCCGCGTGAACCCGTCCGGGAACGCGACGTCGCCGAGCCGCTCGTCCGCGTCCGGCGTCGCATTCGCCGCGGAATCCGCCGGCGAGGCGCCGGGCGATGCGGTTTCCGGCGGCGTCGGCTCGCCCGGGACGAACCCGCCGCACCCCGCGAGCAGGAGCAGGACGGCGACCGCGGTCGCGGCGCGGGCGCGCTGGGAGGCGTCTCTCACTCGTGGTCTCGCGGTGACGGGGTTACTTGCGGCCCGGGCTCACGGGCTCGTCGGCGGGGGCGCCGTCGTCGGACAGCGCCGACCGCGCCGCCGCGACCGTCTCGTCCACGCGCGCCCACGCCACGGGCGGCTCGACCGCGTCGAGTTCCGCGTCGAGCGTGTCGAGCCGCTCGTCGAATCGGTCGTCCCAGTCCGGGCCGTCGGCGAGCGCGTCGGCGTGGTCGGCCACTGCGGCCTCGAGGTCGTCGAGCCGCGCGTCGACGTCGCCCGGGAAGGAGACCCCGTCGCGGTCGGCCCACGCGCGGAGGTCGGCGGCCTCGGCCCGGAGGTCGGCGACGACGAGTTCGAGGACGCGCGTCTGGAGGGTCGCCTCGAACCGCCGTTCCGGGTCGGGGTCGTCGCTCTCCCGCAGCGACGCGACGGTCTCGGCGACGGCCGCGACCGACTCCTCCGCGGCGTCGATCTCGTCGACGAGCCCGTGCTGACGGCGGTTCGCGGAGTTGACCCACGCCTCGAACGCCTCGAGTTCGGTCTCGAGGTCGTGGGCGACGCGGACGACGTCCTGCGCGTCGGTCGTGATCTCGTGGAGGTCGACCGCGGCGCGGTACATCGACACCGGCGAGTCGAGTCCCGACCCGGCCTCGCCGAGCCGGTCGCCGAGCGCCGCCACGTCCGCCCGGAGGTCGGCCAGTCGGTCCCCGAACGCCCGGCGTCGGACGGCGACGACGTCGAGGTCCGGCGCGTCGTCGGCGGCGGCGGTCGCCGCCTCGTGGGTCCGCGTCGCGAGGTCGACCCGCGTCTCGGCGGTCGCGAGGACCTGTGCCACGTCGGTGACGCTCGATTCGATCGCCGCGGGCGTCACGGTCCCGTCCTCGGTGAACGGGTCGAGCCACGTGCGGATCGACTCCGGCTCCTCGTCCGTCCGCTCGGAGACGGCGTCGACGAGTTCGTCGAGGGGCGTCGCTGCGATCGCGGGTTCGCTCATACCGCCGGATTCGGCGTATCACGGTGTATACCTTCCTAAGAGCGGTCTATTCGTGGACAGAGCGATACGTGCTGATATATAGCCGTCAGAGTCCTCTCGTGCGGTCCGCCCCGATATTGTGAACTCGTCGCGTGTCAAGAGGTTCTTATATTAAAAATATAAACCAGTTTAATAGACTTCTTCGTTGCTACGGGTGATGTCAGACCGGAACTGGGTCGACGGCGGCGTGTCGCGGCGGAAAGTTCTCATCACGTCCGGAGCGCTCGGGACCGCCGGCTTGGCGGGCTGTGGCGGCAGCAGCGACGGAAGCTCCGGCGGCGACGGCGGCGACGGTGGCGACGGCGGCGACGGCAGCGACGGGAGTGACGGCGGCGACGGTGACGGCGGCGATAGCTCCGGGCAGAACACGGCGCTCCTCAACGCCGAGGGGTCCTCGACCGTGTACCCCATCTCGAACACCGGGAGCTCTTACTGGAACTCCAACGCTCCGCCGAGCGACGGCGAGTACTGGGGCGCGAACGACGAGACGTCGGTCCCCGGCTGGGACGCGCTCTCGTCCGACGGCGCGGACGACATGCTCATCGCCGACTACTTCTCCGCGAAGTTCGGCTTCGAGCCGACCGAGCAGCGCTCCTCGCCGCCGTTCCCGACGACGGTCGGCCTGAGCCACTCGGGGACCGGCTGCGAGGCCGTCACCGAGGGGCTCGTCGACATCGGCAACTCCTCTGGCCCCATCACGGCCGAGCTCGGCTGGAGCGAGGAAAAGGCCCAGAACGAGGTCGTCGACAACGTCGTCGGCCGCGACGGGCAGCCGGTCGTCGTCAGCTCGGACGTCTCCGACGCCGGCGTCACCCAGCTGACCGGCGAGCAGATCCGCGGCATCTACCAGGGCGAGATCACCAACTGGAGCGAGATCGACGGGATCGACTACGACCAAGAGATCTACGCCATCGGCCGCGCCGAGGGCTCGGGCACCGACACCTCGTTCCGCCTGAACATGCTCGGTGCCGCCGACGCTTCCATGTCCGGCGTCGACACGCGCTTCGGGCAGAACCAGCAGGTCGCGCAGGCCGTCGGCCAGAACGAGGGCTCCATCGCGTACATGGCGCTCGCGTTCACCAGCGAGACCGTCATCCCGATCTCCATCGAGTTCGACGGCACGCTGTACGAGACCAGCCGCGACGCGGAGAACACGATCTTCGACAGCGAGTACCCGCTCAACCGCGACCTCCACATGTACACGCTCATCGAGGAGAACAACCCCGACGGCGGCGGCTACGACCAGCGCGAGGCGGCGTTCGTCAACATGTTCCTCAACGAGTTCGGCCAGAGCGTCTTCGTCGAGGGGAACAACTACATCCCGCTCCCCACGAGCGACCTCGAGTCGATGAAAGAGCAGGTCTCGTCCGTCGCGACGGAGGAGCTCCTCTCGCCGTAGGCTAACGACGGCTTCGGTCGATCGCCGCGAGGCGGCACGCGCGCCCCGTCTCCCCGATGACCCTCCGTTTCACTGACACCCCGACACCCACGCTCAAGACGAACACCGATTCTATGACACACGCACTCCCCCGAACGACTACGGCACCAGACAGATGTCCTCGGTAACAGACGCCCCGGCCGGCCGAGCGACGAACGCGCTCGGCGCGCGGCTCCGACGGGTCAGAGAGTTCGTCGACGAGACGGAACCGCCCGCGCTGGCGATCATCGCGGTGATGACGCTCTCGCTCCTCGCCTCGCTCGTCGGGTTTCTGGTCGTCTCCGACCTCACCGTCGTCCCCTTTGTCACCTTCCTCACCGCCGCGGGGATCGGCTGGTTCCGCTACCAGGAGGAGACGGCGTACGTGATCGCGCTGATGATGACGGTGTCGACGATCCTGATCCTCGGCCTGATCATCGTGTTCATCTTCCGCGAGTCGATCCCGGTGATCCGGTACGAAAGTGCGACGGTGTTCGGCGTGTCGATCCCCGGGCTCCGCATGTTCATCCAGCCGAACTGGGACGCCGTTTCGCCGCCCATCCGGTACTCGATGGTGCCGATGATTCACGGAACGGTGATGGTGACCCTCATCGCCTCCGCCGTCGCCGCCCCGCTGGGCGTCTCCGCCGCGCTATTTATCTCGGAGATCGCCCCTGCGACCGTCCGCGAGGTCGTCAAGCCCGGCGTCGAGATCCTCGCGGGCATCCCGTCGATCGTCTACGGGTTCATCGGCTTCACCGTCCTCGGGCCGTGGGCCTCCGACCAGTTCCAGACGACCGGACAGGGGTCGTACCTCTTCGTCGGCATCGTCGTCGGCCTGATGGCGCTGCCGACGGTCGTCTCCGTCGCGGAGGACGCGCTGAGCAGCGTCCCCGAGTCGATGAAGAGCGGGTCGCTGGCGATGGGGACGACCGACTGGCAGACGATGACCTCGATCACCCTCCCGGCGGCGTTCTCCGGCGTCTCCTCGGCGGTCCTGCTCGGCGTGGGGCGCGCAATCGGCGAGACGATGGCCGCGACGGTGATGCTGCGCGGCGTCCCGCGGCTCACCGAGCCGCTCGTCAACGTGTTCTACGGCCAAGAGACGCTGACCTCGATCATCGCGCGCAACTACGGCGAGGCGGACGGCCTCCAGATGGACGCGCTGTTCGTCGCGGGCGTGATCCTGTTCATCACCGTCCTCGTCATCTCCATCGGCGCGCAGTACATCGAGTGGCGGATGTACGAGAAGCTCGGGGGTGAGGTCTGATGGCGGGCGCGAGTCAGACGGACACCCAGTTAGTCGAGGGGAACACCACCCAGACGGACGCCGTCGCCGCCGTCGCCATCGGGCTCTCGGCGGTCCTGTTCGCGCTCGCCGTCGCGGCGATGTTCGAGCGCGTCGACCTCACCGGAACGCTCGCGGGCGTCCAGACGGTGACGCTGCTCGGCGGGCTGCTGACCGCGCTCGGCGTCGCGGTGATCGCCTTCGGCGCCGGGTCCAGGCTCGGTTACGTCGAGACCGAGCCGGACCCGAGCGCCGGACTGATCGCCGGGTTCGGCGCCGCAGTCCCGTGGGTCGTCGTCGGCGGCGGCGTCGCGAGCCAGACGCTCGGCCTCGGTACGGCGGGCGGTGCGGTCGGCGCCCTCGTCGTCGGCGGCGTCGCCTTCGCGCTCACCGTCCTCCCGCGGGAGGACCTCGGGTCCACGCTGCCGCTCGGGAGCCTGCTCACACTGACGGGACTCGTGTTCCTGACCGGCGTCATCGGTCCGGACTGGCTGTGGGACCTCGGGTGGGCGCAAACGGCTTCGATCACGGCGGAGTTCTTCATCCCCGTGGCGACGCTGTTCAGCGCGCTGTACGGCGGCTGGGCCTCGGCGAAGTCGTACGGCGGCTTCGGCGCTCGCGGGCGTCACATGGGCGCGTACGTGCTTGTCTACCTGAACGCGCTCTCGATCGTCGCCTTCCTGTTCATCCTCGTCGCGTACGTGGTCGTCCAGGGGGTTCCGGGGCTGTTGACCGGCTTCGAGCTCGGCCTCGGAACCGGTCCGCAGACGACGGTCCTCGGCGTCTCTGTCACGCTCCCGGTCTCCGTGCCGTTCGTGATGAACGGCGTGGCCCTCCTGAACGACTTCCAAGGCGTGTTGCCCGCGATCGTCGGCACGGTCTGGCTCGTGATCGGCGCCGTCGTCCTCGCGGTTCCGTTGGGGGTCGGCGCGGCCGTCTTCCTCACCGAGTACGCGGACCGCGGCCGGTTCACGCAGGTCGTCGAGGTCGCGACCAACGGCCTGTGGAGCACCCCGAGCATCGTGTTCGGGCTGTTCGGGTTCGCCTTCCTCATCCCGCGGTTCGGCAACGGGAAGTCGCTGCTCTCCGGGATGATCACGCTCGGGTTCATGCTCCTCCCGCTCGTGGTGATCACCTCCCGCGAGGCGATGCTCTCGGTCCCCGACGAGTACCGCGACGCGAGCGCCGCGCTCGGCGTCTCGAAGTGGCAGACGATCCGGAGCGTCGTCCTCCCGGCGGCGCTGCCCGGCGTCGTCACCGGCGTCATCCTCGGCGTCGGCCGGATCGCCGGCGAGACGGCCCCGATACTACTGACGATGGCCGGCGGGACGTTCATCCCGGGCTCGCAGACGGTCGACGTCCTCGGGAGCTTCCAGTTCACCGCGGCACCGCCGTTCGTCGCCAACCCGGCACTGTTGGAGGCGACCTCGGCGCTGCCGTACCAACTGTTTGCGCTGATCACGGCCGGCGTCGGGCTCGGCAGCAGCGTCTCCGACCCCAACGCCTTCCGCTGGGCGACGGCGCTGGTGCTCCTCGTCGTCGTCCTCTCCTTCTACGCGATCGGGATCGCGACGCGCTACTACTTCCGGCGGCGGCTCAAGCACACCTGACTCATCATGAGCGAGAACACCACAAAGCAGACCCAGACCGAATCCGCGGCGACGGACAGCGACCAGCCACTCGCGACGACCGCCGGCGAGACCGTCGAGCGGACGCAGTCGGAATGGACTGAGTACGACTTCCAAGGCGAAGCGAAGATGACCGTCGACGACCTCGACGTCCACTACGGCGACGACCACGCCCTGAAGGGCGTCTCGATGGAGATCCCCGAGCGGAGCGTCACCGCGCTCATCGGCCCCTCGGGCTGCGGGAAGTCGACGTACCTCCGGTGTCTCAACCGGATGAACGACCGGGTCAGCTCCGCGCGGATCGACGGCTCCGTGAAGCTGGGCGGCCAGGAGATCTACCAGGACGGCGTCAACCTCGTCGAGCTCAGGAAGCGGGTCGGGATGGTGTTCCAGTCGCCCAACCCGTTCCCCAAGTCGATCCGCGAGAACATCGCCTACGGCCCGAAGAAGCACGGCGACCTCGACACCGGGCTGCTCGCCCGCCTGCTGAACCGGAGCGACGCGGACGAGCGGGACGAGCTGGTGGAGCAGTGCCTCCGCGACGCGGCGCTGTGGGACGAGGTGAACGATCGGCTCGACGACAACGCGCTCGGGCTCTCGGGCGGCCAACAGCAGCGCCTCTGTATCGCCCGCTGCCTCTCGGTCGACCCCGAGGTGATCCTGATGGACGAGCCCGCCTCCGCGCTCGACCCCATCGCCACGGCGAAGATCGAGGACCTGATCGACGACCTCGCCGAGGAGTACACGGTCGTCATCGTCACGCACAACATGCAGCAGGCGGCGCGGATCTCCGACCAGACCGCCGTGTTCCTCACGGGCGGCGAACTGGTCGAGTACGGGGACACCGATCAGGTGTTCGAGAACCCTCACAGCGAGCGCGTCGAGGACTACATCACCGGCAAGTTCGGGTGATCGCATGCCTCGAGAACGGTACCAAGACTCGCTCGACGAGCTGCGGTCCGACGTGCTCGCGATGGGCGACCAAGTGGTCGAGCAGTTCGAGCGCAGCCTCGAGGCCGTCGAGCACCGCGACGAGTCGCTCGCGCGGTCGGTCGCCGAGGGCGACGACGCGGTGAACGAGACGTACCTGCGGCTGGAGGACCGGTGCGTCGACCTATTCGCGCTCCAGCAGCCGGTCGCGGGCGATCTCCGGTTCGTCACGGCCTCGTTCAAGATCACCACGGACCTCGAGCGCATCGGCGACCTCGCGGTCAACCTCGCTGACTACCTGCGGACCGCGTCGCGGACGCTCTCGCCAGAGGTGCAGCTCGACGCGATCGGCGAGGCGGCGCGCTCGCTGGTCGAGCGGAGCCTCGCCGCCTACGAGGCCGAAGACGCGGCCGCGTGCCGCGCGGTCGCGGCCGACGACGACGAGGTCGACGCGCTCTGCCAGCGCGCGAGCGAGAGCGTCACCCGCGACCTGATCGCGGGGTCCGACGGGGACGGCTGGGAGGTCGAGCGACTGTTAGACGACGTGTCGCGGGTCCTGCTGACGATCCGGGACCTCGAACGGGTCGCGGACCACGCCGTGAACATCGCGGCGCGGACCCTCTACATGATCGAGGGCGACCCGGAGCTGCTCTACTGAGATGGAGTCACGAAAGGTACAGACCGTCGGTAACGGGACGTACACGGTCTCGCTCCCGAAGGAGTGGGCCGAGTCGCAGGGGGTCGCCTCCGGCGACACCGTGACCCTCCACGACCACATCGACGGCGTGTTGACGGTCCAGACGGGGGACGAGACCGACGAGGAGCCGCCGGTCGCCCGGATCGAGTCGGCCGACCCGGACGTGATCCGGCGGGCGCTGCGGGCGGCCTACGCCGCCGGCGCGCGCGAGGTCACCGTCGACCCCGGCGAGCCGCTCACCCCGGAACAGCGGCGCGTCGTCGAGCGGACCGCCCGCGAGCGGATCGGCATGTCGGTGGCCGCCGAGTCGGAGACCGCGACGACGGTCCAGATCATGTTGGACTCGGGGGAGGTATCGGTGAGTCAGTCCCTCCGGCAGCTGGCGTTCACCGTGCGCTCGATACACGGCGACGCGGTCGAGGCCCTGGCGACGGCCCCCGACGCCTCGCCGATCGGCTCCCGCGACGGGCAGGTCGACCGCCTCGCCGCGATGATCGACCGGTCGGTCTCCCGCGGCATGGCCGACCTGCGGGAGGTCGACGCGCTCGGGACGACGCGGCCGGCGCTGTTCGAATCGTGGACGGCGATGCGCGAGCTGTGCCGCTTCCGCGAGGCGGCGGGGGACATCGGCTGCGCCGCGGCGTCGCTCGACGGGCCGCCGGCGGAGTCGCGCCTGGAGACGTGCCGCGGCGTCGGCCGGACGGTCCGGGAGCTGGTGGCCGACGGGGTGAGCGTCGCCCTCGGCGACGCGGACGCCGACGTCGCCCGTGCCGCGCTCGACGACCTCCGTCGGGTTCGCGACGAGCTCGACGCGTTCGACCGGCGGCTCGACCGTGCGGGCGCGGACGCCGCCGAACTCCGGCGGGTCTCCCGCGCGCTGCGGCGGACCGCGGACCGCGGCGGCGACGTGACGGAGGTCGGGCTGCGGCGGGCGGTGCGGCGTCGGGAGCCGATCCGCGACCGCGAGCCGGGGCAGGCGAACCGGTAGGCGCGGGCCGCGCCAAGCGCAACGCCTGTAAGCGCGGGGAGAGAGGGGACTCGTATGACCGTTTGCGAGGCGCCGGGGAAGGTGTACCTCTTCGGCGAACACGCCGTCGTCTACGGCGAGCCGGCCGTGCCGGCGGCGATCGAGCGACGCGCCACCGTGACCGCCGAGCCGCGCGACGACGACCACGTGCGCGTCGAGGCCGAGGACCTCTCGCTGGACGGGTTCACCGTCGAGTACGCGGGCGGGACGGGCGAGCGGCCCGACGTCGACGTGCCGACCCCGCTCGTCGAGGCCGCGATGGGCTACGTCGACGCCGCCGTCGAGCAGGCGCGCGAGGCGGCCGACGCGCCCGACGCCGGCTTCGACATCACCGTCCGGAGCGACATCCCGCTCGGCGCGGGGCTCGGCTCGTCCGCGGCCGTGGTCGTGGCCGGCATCGACGCCGCGACCCGCGCGCTCGGCGAGCCCCTCGACCGCCGCGAGCTGGCCGAGCGGGCGTATCGGGCCGAGTTCGAGGTCCAGGACGGCCAGGCGTCGCGCGCCGACACGTTCTGTTCGACGATGGGCGGCGCGGTGCGGGTCGCGGGCGACGACTGCGAGCCGATCGACGCGCCGAACCTCCCGTTCGTCGTCGGCTTCGACGGGGGCGCGGGCGACACCGGCGAGCTCGTCGCCGGCGTCCGCGAGCTGCGGGCGGAACACGAGTTCGCCGCGGACACCGTGGAGTCGATCGGCGACCTCGTCCGGACGGGCGAAGCGTTGCTCGCCGAGGCGGACCCCGAGAGCGACCCGGATCCGGCGCTGCTCGCGGAGCTCGGCGAGCTGATGGACTTCAACCACGGACTGTTGGCGGCGCTCGGCGTCTCCGCGCGGTCGCTCGACGCGATGGTGTGGGCCGCGCGGGACGCGGGGGCCCACGGCGCGAAGCTCACCGGCGCGGGCGGCGGCGGCTGTATCGTCGCCTTGGACGAGAGCGACGCGACGGAGACCGCGCTCTCGTTCACGCAGGGCTGCGAGGAGGCGTTCCGCGCGGAGCTGGCGACCGAGGGCGTCAGGGTGGTGGAGCCGTGACGGGGGGCGACGCCGGCGGCGACCGCACCGACGGGACCGACGCCGCCGCTCCCCCGGTCGTGCTCAAGCTCGGCGGGAGCCTGATCACGGAGAAGGACCGCCCCGAGACGCTCGACGACGACGCGCTCGCCGACGCCTGCGACGCCGTGGCGGACGCGCTCGCAGGGGGCGCGGTCGACCGGCTCGTCGTCGTCCACGGCGGCGGGAGCTTCGGCCACCACCACGCCAGCGAACGCGGGGTGTCGACGTCGGACGGCACGCGCGACGCCGACGCGGTGGCCGCGATCCACGGCGCGATGAAGCGCCTGAACGCGCGCGTCTTGGAGCGGCTCCGCGAGCGCGGCGTGCCCGCGGTCCCGGTCCACCCGCTGTCGCTCGCGGCGCGGGCCGACGGCGTCGACGGCGGGCTCGACCTCCCGCTCGGGTCGACGGCGACGCTGCTCTCCGAGGGGTTCGTCCCGGTCCTCCACGGCGACGGCGTGGCGACGGCGGGCGACGGGGTGACGGTCGTCTCGGGCGACGAGCTGGTCGTCGAGCTGGCCGCGGGCTTGGACGCGCGCCGCGTGGGCGTCTGCTCGACGGTCCCGGGCGTGCTCGACGGCGACGGCGAGGTGATCCCCGCGGTCGGCGACTTCGCGTCCGTCGCGGACGCGCTCGGCGCGAGCGACGCCACTGACGTCTCCGGCGGGATGGCCGCGAAGGTGCGGGAGCTGCTCGCGCTCGACGCGCCGGCGTACGTGTTCGGGGCCGACGGACTGTCGCCGTTCCTGCGCGGCGAGGGCGCGGGGACCCGGATCGACTGAGCGGGCGGCCGCGGGCGCGTCGCGTACGAGTGCGGGGAAGGTCGTTCGGCCCCGTACAGAACCCTTATTCGACCCACGGCCCTCCCATCGGGCATGAACGAATCGGACGTGCGGGAGCGCCTCGCGGACGTGCGCGACCCCGACCTCGGCGGCGACATCGTCTCGCTCGGACTGGTGAACGACGTCGAGGTGAACGACGCGGACGGAACGGTCCACGTGTCGCTCGCGCTCGGCGCGCCCTTCTCGCCGACCGAGTCCGCCATCGCCGACGACGTGCGTGACGCGCTCGCCGACACCGGCCTCGACGTCGAGCTGTCGGCGTCGATCCCCGAGGACCTCTCCGCCGACGAGCAGGTCCTCCCCGGCGTCCAGAACGTGATCGCGGTCGCCTCCGGGAAGGGCGGCGTCGGGAAGTCGACCGTCGCGGTGAACCTCGCCGCGGGGCTGTCGGCGCTCGGCGCTCGCGTCGGGCTGTTCGACGCCGACGTGTACGGGCCGAACGTGCCGCGGATGGTGTCGGCCGAACAGCGGCCCGAGACCGACGGCGAGACGATCGTCCCGCCCGAGCGGTTCGGGGTGAAGCTGATGAGCATGGACTTCCTCACCGGCGAGGACGACCCGGTCATCTGGCGCGGCCCGATGGTCCACAAGATCATCACCCAGCTCGTCGAGGACGTGGAGTGGGGCGAGCTGGACTACCTCGTGATGGACCTCCCGCCGGGGACGGGCGACACCCAGCTCACCATCCTCCAGACGCTGCCGCTGACGGGGGCCGTGATCGTCACGACCCCGCAGGACGTGGCGCTCGACGACGCGGTGAAGGGGCTCCGCATGTTCGGCAAACACGACACCAACGTCCTCGGCATCGCGGAGAACATGGCCGGGTTCCGCTGTCCGGACTGCGGCGGGTTCCACGAGATATTCGGCTCCGGCGGCGGGAAGGGGCTCGCCGCGGAGCACGACCTCCCGTTCCTCGGCGGGATCCCGCTCGACCCGGAAGTCCGGACCGGCGGCGACGACGGCGAGCCGGTCGTCTTGGAGGACGGCGAGACCGCGGACGCGTTCAAGGTGCTCGTCGAGAACGTCGCGAACAACGCCGGCGTCGTCCGCCGCCGCGGGGTGAGCGGCGAGCGATGACCGACGCGGACGACGACCGCGAGGACCCCCTCGCGGCCGCGGGCGTCGACCCGGTGGTCCCGGAGGACGCGTCGGGCGCGGAGATCCCGGCCGACGCGGAGGTGCGGGAGTTCCTCCGCGAGGTGGCGGCGGACGTGCGCGCGGAGAGCTCGGAGAGCAAGCAGCTCTCGGCGATCCTCTACCGGGTGTCGGACCTCTACGACGAGGAGGAGGAGACGTCGCCGGAGGAGATCTACCTCAACGTCCGGCACATCATGCGTATCAAGGCGGAGGGCGGGCTGCGTCGCTGAGGCCGCCGGAGCGGACGGCAGTCACGTCGCCGGGCGGGGTCAGTCGTCCGCGTCGGCCGCCGGGGCGGAGTCGATCGGTCTATCGTCCAGGGGCGTCGCGTCGTCGACGACGCGCGCGAGCCCGAGCCGCTCGGCCGTCTCCGGCGTCGGGAGCCCCCGTTCGCCCCACCCGCGTGCCGCGTAGTACCGGTCGAGCAGGCGGTCGAACGCGTCGACGTCGACGCCCGGCGTCCCGTCGGCCGCGTCGGTGCGGAGCGGCTCGGGGAGCGCGTCGTCCGCGCGGTCGAATCCCTCTCGGGCGTTGAACAGTCGGGTGAGCGTCCAGATGCGCTCGCCGGTCGTCGCGAGCGCGGCGGGGGAGGGACCCGGTCGGCCAGCGTCCCCCGCGTCCCCGCGTTCCGACTCGTCGCGGTCGGCGACCGCCGGGTGCTCGATCGCCGCGAGCCACTCCGCGCCGAGGTCGGCACAGACCGCCTCGCCGACGAAGTCGTCGACGACGAGGCTCCACAGGACCGAGCGCGCGTTCTGCTCCCCGACCACGTCGCGCACCCGGTCGGCGAGGGAGCGGTCGGGACGTGCCAGCGGCTCGCGCTCCTGCGGTCGCGCGCGCCGGTGACACGCGCCGCGGTCGCTCGTCGCGTACGCGAGCGCGACGCCGACCGCCGCGCGCGGGTCGAAGCCGGGCAGCGCCATCGACTTCACCGTCGGCACGAGCGCGTCGCCGCCGAATCGGGCCACCGCGGCGTCGACCCCGTCGGCGAGGGCGTCCGGGAGGTCCGGGTCCACGTCGAGATCGGCCGGGGGGTCGCGGGCCGCGATCGCCTTCAGCAGGCGCTCTGCGCCGGCGGCGTCGCCGAAGTCGACCGGGCAGTCGACGACCCCAGCCCGCCCGGCGCGGATCGCCCAGGCGACCGCGCTGCCCGCGCCGATCACGTCGAGGCCGAGACGGTCGCAGACCCCGCAGAGCTCCGCGACGCGGTCGAAGTCGTCGATCCCGAGGCCGGCGCCGAGCGTGATCGGGGCCGCGCCGCGCGGCACGACCTCGCCGTCGGACGTGTCGATCCGGAACCCGCCGGGGACGGCCGAGTCGCCCTCCCTGACTCCCTCGCGTCCCGTCGCGCGGGCGGTCGCGGCCTCGACGCCGATGTCGTCGACCCCGTCGAAGCCGGTCTCCGTCCATCCCTCGGCCGCGAGGATCCCGACCTCGTCCGCGTAGTCGACCGTCTCGATCGTCTCGCCGGCCGCCTGCCACTCGCCGGTCGGCCGCCGCCC
>NZ_CAKZRO010000041.1 GCF_937146585.1 uncultured Halorubrum sp.
ACCTCGACGCCAAGCTGCGCGTCAACATGCGAACGGAGCTCCAGCGGCTCCACAAGCAGCTGGACACGACGATCATCTACGTCACGCACAACCAGGCCGAGGCGATGACCATGTCGGACCGGATCGCCGTGCTCGACAAGGGCCAGCTCCAGCAGATCGCGCCGCCGCTGACCTGTTACAACGAGCCGGCCAACCGGTTCGTCGCCGGCTTCATCGGGTCGCCCTCGATGAACTTCGCCGACGCCACCGTCGGCGACGGCACCCTCGACGCGAACGGCTACTCCATCTCCTTCGACACCTCGGCGATAGACGGCGTCGGAAACGGCGACGCGGTGGAGTTCGGCATCCGGCCGGAGGACATCTACCTCGAGAGCAACAGCGCCGAGGCCAAGGACCCGAGCCGGACGTTCTCGGTCACGACGGACGTGCTCGAACCGATGGGCGACGAGATCTTCGTCTATCTGAAGCCGATCCTCGACACGTCCAGCGAGCAGGCGGACTTCGAGGAACGGCAGGGGCTGTTGATGAGCATCGATCCCTCGAGCGACATCGCCGAGGAGGAGGACGTCGAGATCGTCTTAGACCGCTCGCACCTTCACCTGTTCGACGACGCCACCGGCGACGCGATCTCGCACGGGATCGTGGCCGGCGCCGGCGTCGAGGCCGACGGCGAAAGCGCCCAGGCCGACTGAGCTGGCGGTCGCGTTTTCTCGCGGCCGCCGTTCGGGAGGCGCGACCGCGGGCCGTCGTTCCGACACCTCGTTCCGTGAGCGTCAGTCGGCGGTCCCCGATTCCACGCTGAGGACGGAGATCCGATGGGCCTCGACGGCCTCGACCATCGCGCCCCAGCCGCCGACCTCCACCGGTCCGTCGTCGGTCTCGACGACGAGCGCGACCTGACCGCCGAAGCTGGCGATCGCCTGGGCGTCGGCCGCGTCCTCGAATCCCGTCGTCGTGACCCCCGAGAGCCGCCCCTCGACCACTCGGTCCGCGCCGGTCTCCGTGTCCGCTCCCTCGATCCGAACCTTCACCGTCGCACCGTCTCGGAGCAGCGGGGCGACGTCGCGGACGCAGTACCGGATGTCGACGTACTCTATGGGCGGTTCGTCGCTGAGCGACGAGTAGATCGGCTCCCACATGTCCCACTGGGTGGTCAGGAAGTACCAGTGGAACACGTAGGTGTGCGTGCGGTCGTCGACGAGCACGCCGTACTCGTTCATCGAGCCCGCGTGCTGGGCGAAACACGTCTTCGTCCGGTCGACGATCACCGCGAACGGCGAGGGGAGTCGGCGGTGCCGCGCCTCGGAGCAGACCTCGCTGAGCTCCTCGGCGTCGGGGAGGGTCTCCCGGCCGGCGTCCGGCGTGTGGATCGAGAGGTTGACCCGAATTCCGCGTCCGGTCGCCTCGCGGAGGGCCGGTCGGAGGCGTTCGAAGTGCTCGACGCCGAGCGAGACGTTCACCTGCGATTCCGCCTCGCGGATGAACTCGTCGGCGTTCTTGATCACCGTCTCGAAGCGGGTGACGATGCTCACCGTCGACCGCTCGACCGACGGCTCGTTCCAGCGGCGTTCGATCTCCTCGGTCGCGGTGGTGAACCGGTTCGCCCGCGACTGGAGGTCGTCGGTGATCTCGTCGAGGCTGTTCGCGCGGGCGTACAGCGACTCTCGGTCGTACATCTCGATGTACCCGTTGCTCTCTAGGTCCCGCAACACGTCGTAGATCCGCGGGTCGGGAACCCCGCAGGCGTCCGCGATGCGGGTCACCGGTGCCGACCCCAGTTCGAGGACCGTCACGTACGCGTCCGCCTGGTACGGCGAGAGCCCGGCGTCCTCTAGGACTTCGGTGAGCTCGTCACGCTCCACCGTCACCACCCGTCACACGTCGCTTCAGGAGGGCGGCGCGCCCGACGCGGACCGTCGTCACCCGGCGCGGACCGTCCGGTCTGCCGGCGCCGCGCCCGCGCGTCGAGGCCACGCGTCTGCCGAGTCGGTTAGCCATGCTTCTGACTACCACGGGAGTGATAAAACAGTTTATTTTGCGGTCAGCTGTCATCCGCCGGGTCTCCCCGGTGTGAACGCGATCCGGGTAAACGGGGCCGTTCCGACTGAAAAGGCTTTATTCGGTCCGTCGCCGACACCGCACATGAACGACTCGCCCGGCCGAGACGACCGTCCGCCCCGGTCGCGGTGGACGCGAGAGCAGGCGGCGTCGGTCGAGCGTCGCCGCGGGAACGTCGCGCCGGTCGCGGGGCCGCCGACGGTCGACCCCTTCCCGGACCTCCACGTCTGGGACACGTGGCTGCTGCGCGACCGCCACGGGGAGATCGCCGAGGTGAACGGCTGGCGGCTGGCGTTCTCGCTGACCGCGCCGGCGGACCTCCTCCCCGGCACGCGCCACGACGTGGCCGAGATCCGCTGTTTCTACTCGCGCGACGGGCGGGAGTGGCGCGACGCCGGCCCGGTCTTCGCCGGCGACGCGCTCGGACAGCGGCAGTGGGCCGGCTCCGCGCTGTACGACGACGGCGACTGCTACCTCTACTACACCGCTGCCGGTCGCGACGACGCCGACGAACTGACGTACACCCAGCGGATCGCGGTCGCGCACGGCGGGGCGGTGACCGCGGACGAGTCCGGCGTGGAACTCGAGGGGCCGTGGACCCACGACACCCTCCTCGAACCCGACGGCGAGTGGTACGAGACGGAGGCGCAGTCGCGGGGGATGACCTACACCTTCCGCGACCCGTGGTTCTTCGAGGACCCCGAGACCGGCGAGACGCACCTCCTCTTCGAGGCGAACGCACCAGCGCCCGAGCGGGAGGGAGACGACGCCGAGACGTCTCGCCGCCGCGAATTCAACGGCTGCGTGGGCGTCGCCCGCTCGGAGTCCGGCGACCCGCTCTCGTGGGAGCTCCGGCCGCCGCTCGTCGAGGCCGTCGAAGTGAACCAGGAGCTCGAACGGCCGCACGTCGTCGTCGCCGACGGACGGTACTACCTGTTCGTCTGTAGTCACGTCCACACGTTCGCGCCCGGTGTGACCGGCCCCGACGGGCTGTACGGGTTCGCCGCGGACCGGTTCGAAGGGCCATATCGACCCCTGAACGGGAGCGGGCTGGTCGCGACGAACCCGCCGGGCGCGGCGTTTCAGGCGTACTCGTGGATGGCGTTCGTCCACGACGAGGAGGTGCTGATCCAGAGCTTCCTCAACTACTATGACCTCGCGGGCGACTCGCTCGACGCGGTCGCGGAGTTCTCCGAGGCCGAACAGCGCGCTCGGTTCGGCGGCACGCTCGCGCCGACGCTCCGACTCGCGGTCGACGGCGACGAGACCCGGCTGCTCGGGACGCTCGACGCCTGGCGGATCCCCACGCCCGACGAACCGCTCCCCCCGATAGACGAGACCGAACTCCCGGACGACGACTTCGGCGGAACGGTCCGCGAGGGCGGCGTCCACGTCGACTACGGTGGCGCCGACTACGGCGGCGGCGATGACGCCGGTGTGCCGTCCGGATCGGAGTGCGACGAACCGTTGCCGTAGCTCGCGAGTCGGTTCTCACACGGCCTGTGGCGCGGCTGGTCAGCAAGAAGCCGGCGGCTCGGTCCCCGGTGAACCGAACGCGGCAGAAAGAAAGTAGACGATCTTACGCGGGGGCGGCCGCTTCCGTCCGCTTCTCGGACCGCTCCTTGACGAACGTCACCGGACAGTCGGACTCCAGCAGCACGCGCTGAGCGGTCGAGCCGAACAGCGCCTTCCCGGTGGCCGAGCGGTTCCGCCCGCCGACGACGACGAGGTCGGTGTCGAGGGCCTCTGCCTCCTCGAGGATACTGTCGGCGGCCTCGCCGAGCGAGCCGCGGATCTCGTAGTCGACGCCCGCGCGTTCGAGTCGCTCGGCGACGTCGGTGACGATCCGCGACCGGTGTGAGACGTCGTCGGGAGTGACCTCCGAGTCGGGGTCGATGTTCAACTGCGTCTCGATCGTGTCGTATCGCTCGCGGTCGAACACGTGGAGCAGGACGACGCGACCGGTCGGGTCGACGACGGACGCTGCGGTCTCCGCGAGTTCTTCGAGTCGGGTTTCGTCTTCCGATCCGATGGCCAGAAGGACGGTATTCATGCTCATCTCGATTACACAGATGTGACGAGGGGACTTATATCTTCGCAAAGTTAATTCAGAGTTGAGTTAATATTCATGGCATTCGCGTCATCGGGTGTATTCAGAGGTCTATCCGGCTCTCGAACTCGACGGAGGGACACCCGACGCGAACCCTGGGGTCGTGTATGCGACTCGCACACGCTCGGTGTCGACTCCGGGAACGGCACAGTCGCCGCTGCCGCAGAGCGGGAGATCAGACACTAGCGGCAGCAGACACTGGCGACGAGAGGTGACGAGAGCGGCGCGGGCGATGACTACGGCCGTTGTCCCGATGCCTGCCGGGTCAGTCGGGGCGCGTCGTCGAGTCCGGGTACCCCGCACCGAGTTCCCAGATCGAGAGGTCCTCGATGTCGGCACGTCCGCCCGAAGCCGTGAGCGAGATCCCGGTGCTGTCCTCCCGCGTCGGGTACACGCGGCTCGTCAGGCAGTGTCGCTCGTTGGCGAATAGCTCTACCGTGGAGCCGTCTAGGAACGCCCGAAGCCTGAGCGGTTCGTCGTACGGGGTCACCGGCATCCGCTGCTCGTCGCTCCGAACGCGGGGATCGTCGCTGGCGGTCGAGCGGTCGACGACGAGTTCGTTCGTCGCACCGTAGCGGATTTCGGTTCGCTCGCACCGGTCCGGCGACTCGAAGACCGAGAGCGTCACGGCGTCCGCGTCTCGGAGCGCGATCATCGCGTCCAGTTCGAGCGCCCGCCCGCCGGCCTCGGGGACCCACCGTTCGTCGTCGAGCGAGACCGACTCCGCGTCGACCTGCGTCGTCTCTCTGAGCGCGGTCAACTGCGGTGCCGGACGCTGTGTGAGGTCGCCGGACTCGTCCACCTCGATCCGCCGCGGCACCGACAGCGAGCCGGACCACCCGGCGTCCCACTGCGCCTCCGTGTCGCGGGCCTCGGGAAGCCAGCCCCAGGTCAGGTAGCCGTCGTCGACGGTCATCGACTGCGGCGCGTAGAGGTCACCGTGGTCGAGGACGCCCCGAGTCGCGACCTCGAACTCCCCGTTTCGCCGCTTGCCGATGAAGTACGGGACGGTCTCGTAGTCCGAGACGTGGAGGAGGTCCCACTCCCCGAAGCGGAGCAACTCGGGACACTCCCAGACCGCCCCGGCGTCCGCCCGGTCGGCGGTCAGGAACTGCCCCTCGTAGCGCCAGTCGCGGAGGTCCTCGGAGCTGTACCGGAAGACCGTCCCGCCGACGTCGGTGACGCCGGAGCCGATAAGCTGGTGCCACCGACCGTCCTCCTCCCAGACGCAGTGGTCCCGGAACTCGGCCTGCCAGTGTTCGGTCTCCAGCACGTCGACGTCGTCCGGCGGGGCTTCGATGATCGGGTTCGACCGGTCTTTGGTCCACGACCGCAGCGTCGAGTCAGCCGCGGTCGCCAGGCAGGGGAGCTGTCGACGGTCGCGCCCACCCGTGTACAGTATCGTCGGCTCGCCGTCGAATTCGACCGCACAGCCCGACCAACAGCCGTCGCTGTCCGGACCGTCAGGCGAGGGCGTCAGCGCCACCGGTTCGTCTCGCCAGTGGACGAGGTCCTCGCTCGCAGCGTGTCCCCAGTGGATCGCGTGGTGGTACGGCCCGCCCGGGTTGTACTGGTAGAACACGTGGTAGGTCCCGTCGCGTTCGATCAGGCCGTTCGGGTCGTTGAGCCAGTTCGCCGGCGGCGTGACGTGGTACCGCGGGCGGTGGGCGTCATCGGCGAGCCGCGCTCGGAGCCGCCGGAACCCCTCACCGTCCTCGGGGCGGTCGAACCGCGAGTCCGGGCCCTCGGCCAGCGAGTCGACGAGCCCCTCGGCGAAGCGGTCGCAGTTCGTGTCGTACGGTTCTCCAACCTCCGGACCGAACGCCAGTTCGCTGGCTCCTAGTACCGACCCCTGGCCCGGGTGCCAGGAGACCACGCTGGTCTGTGTCGGCCGGTCGTGCTCGCCCTCGACGGTCGACGCGAGGAC
>NZ_CAKZRO010000042.1 GCF_937146585.1 uncultured Halorubrum sp.
AGGATTCGACCAGCCAGTGAGGGAGGTCGGAGACGAAGCCGACGGTGTCGGTCAGCAGCACGTCCCGCTTGCCGGTGTCGGCGCGGCGGGTCGTCGTGCCGAGCGTGGTGAACAGTCGGTCCTCGCTCTCGGCGGTGGTGTCGAGGTCCTGGTGGCGGCCCTCGTTCTCGTCCACGTCGAGTTCGGCCGCGAGACGCCGCATGAGCGTCGACTTGCCGGCGTTGGTGTAGCCCGCCAGCGCGACGAGGTCGAAGCCGGATTCGCGGCGCTGGTCGCGGCGCGTCTCCTCTTTCTCCGCGATGGCGTCGAGTTCCCGCTTGATGTCCGCGATCTGGTTTTTGATGTCGCGCTCGCGGCTCTCGTCGTACTCGCCGAGCCCCATGAATCCGGGGCGTTCGTCTCGCTTCGCCAGCGACGCCTTCGCCTCCGCCCGCGGGAGTTCGTACCGCAGTTCCGCGAGTTCGACCTGAAGCTGGGCCTTCCGGGTGTTGGCGCGCTGGCCGAAGATCTCCAGGATGAGGGTGAAGCGGTCGATCACCTCGGCGCCGGTCGGGAGTTTCCCGCCGATGTTGTACGTCTGGTACGGCCCCAACCGGTTGTCCACAACGACCGCCGCCGCCCCGGTCTCGGCGACTACCCCGGCGAGCGCTTCGACTTTCCCCTCGCCGAAGTGGTAGGCGGCGTCCTCGGTCCGGGACTGAGCGAGGGTAGCGACAACCTCGTACCCCGCTGCGCGGGCCAGCTCCGAGATCTCGCTCAGGTCGGCGTCCTCGCCGCTGTCGACGCGCTTTGCGACGACGACCGGAGTTCCGTCGGTCATCGGTTGCTTCCTCCGGCGGTCCGCAGGCGTGGTCCTGACACGGTCTTTGTGATACTAACTCACCGAACCACTTGAACGCTACCCGGAATCCCGGGGCCGTTCGCGTTGATCACCGGCGGATCGAACCCGCTTTGAGCCGCTCTATGACCGTCCCGGGATGGCGTGGGTGTTCTACGTCGGCGGCGCAGCCGCGATCACCGGCGCGGCGTCGTTTGCGGCCGTGCTCGTGGGGTCTTTCGGGCCGACGCGCTACGGCTGGTAAGCGGCTAGAGCGTCGTGATCGTCGATATCCGCGTTCGGCGCCTGGACGACTGCCCGGCTATTCGTCGATGAAGTCGGGGTCGAGCCGCCGGCCGTCGACCTCCGAGCGGAGGTGCTCGCGGAAGTCCTCGACCGCGACGTCGCCGCGTTCGCGCTCCTTCCGGTCACGAACGGAGACGGTGCCCGCCTCGGCCTCGTCGCCGCCGAGGATGAGCATATACGGCACACGCTCTTCCTGTGCGTCCCGGATCTTCCGGTTGAGCGTCCACGACCGGTCCTCGACGGAGACCCGAAAGTCGTCGAGTTCGTTCTTCACGCGGTGGGCGTAGCCGAGTTGGTCGTCGCTGATCGGGAGGATCCGGACCTGCTCGGGCGCGAGCCACGTGGGGAACTTCCCGTCGAAGTGCTCGATCAACACCATGAAAAAGCGTTCGTAGGAGCCATACAGCGCGCGATGGATCATCACCGGCCGGTGGTCGGCGTTGTCCTCGCCGGTGTAGGTTAGCTCGAACCGCTCGGGCATGTTGAAGTCGAGTTGGACCGTCGGGCCGTCCCACTTCCGGCCGAGGGCGTCCTCGAACGCGAAGTCGATCTTCGGGCCGTAGAACGCGCCGTCGCCGGGTTCGAGGTCGTAGTCGATCCCCGCCGACTCGAGCACCGACCGGAGCTGGGACTCGGCTTGCTCCCAGATCTCGTCGCCGCCGACCGACTTCTCCGGCCGGGTCGCAAGCGCAACGTGGGCGTCGAGCCCGAAGGTCCCGAGTACCTCCCTGATCGCGTCCATCACCTGGTTGACCTCGGCTTCGATCTGCTCGGGCCGGCAGAACAGGTGGCCGTCGTCGATGGTGAACGACCACACCCGGGAGAGCCCCGAGAGTTCGCCGCGCTGTTCCTTCCGGTACACCTTGCCGTCCTCGAAGTACCGAACCGGGAGGTCGCGGTACGACCACGACTTCTGGTCGAAGATGGTGGCGTGTCCCGGGCAGTTCATCGGCTTTAATCCGTATTCCTCGTCGTTGACGTCCTGGAGGAACATGTCGTCGACGTAGTTGTCGTAGTGGCCCGACTTCTTCCAGAGCTCCGTCCGGAAGAGGTGTGGGGTCTCCACGGGCTCGTAGCCCGCGTCGAGGTTCAAAGAGCGGGCGTAGTCGGAGAGTTCGTCTAAGATCCGCTTGCCGTTAGGGTGATACAACGGGAGGCCGGGGCCGGTGACATCAGGGATCGAAAACAGGTCGAGCTCCTGGCCGAGCTTCCGGTGATCCCGCTCTTGGGCCTGCTCGCGGCGCTTGAGATACTGGTCGAGGTCGGCCTCGGACTCGAAGGCGGTGCCGTACACCCGCGTAAGGGTCTCGTTGTCCTCGTCGCCGCGCCAGTACGCCGAGGAGATGTTCAAAAGCGTGACCGCGCCGATGTCGCCGGTCGAGTCGACGTGTGGCCCCTGACACAGGTCCTCGAAGTCGCCCTGGGCGTAGAAGGAGACGGGATCTTCGCCGGCGGCTTCCTCCTCGAGAATTTCCCGCTTGAACCGGTTGTCGGGGTACGTGTCGAAGGCGGCGTCTCGGGAACGGATCTCGCGTTCGATCGGGAGGTCCGAATCGAGGATCGACTCCATCTCGGCTTCGATATCGGTGAGGTCGTCGGCGTCGAGATCGACGCCAGCGACGTCATAATAAAACCCGTCGTCGGTCGGTGGCCCGATCGCGAGTTTCGCGTCCGGATACTGGCGTTGGAGCGCCTGGGCGAAGACGTGCGCCGCGGAGTGCCGCAGTACCCGGAGGTACTCGTCGCTGTCCTCGGTGACGATCACGATTTCGGCGCCGTCGTGGACGGGATCGGCCTTGTCGACGAGGTCGCCGTCGACGACGCCGGCGATCGTGTCGCTGCCGAGTCCCGGCCCGATCTCGTAGGCGACATCCTCGACTGTCGCCCCCCTGTCGACGGAGAGTTTCGATCCGTCAGGGAGGCTGACAACGATTTCGCTCATATGGTGTGGGAATGTGACCGCACGAATAAGTGTTTTCGAGTTGGCGAGGCGCGCTACTGCCCGGCGCTTGTGTCGTGCTCCTGTTTCACATCGTCCGCGTACGCGTCCGCGCGACGGGTCGGCTCCGGGAGCTTGTAGCCCGCACACAGCCGCTCGACCAGGTCAGTCGCGGTCCCGACGCCGACGCGGTGGCCGGGGCTGACGTAGAGGGGGTTGATGATCGGCCGGGAGTCGTACTGACGGGACTGGAAGGCAGTGCCGATTTCGGTCCCTGCCTCGGCGTTTTCCACGTCGGCGTCGGCCCGGATCGGCGTCCGCCACCCCTGCTCTCGACCGTCGACAGCCTCATCGGGCGTTCCGCACAGGAGTCCTTTCGCGACGCCGACGCTGGGGATGTTGAGCGTCACACCGATGTGGGTCGCAAGCCCCGCCTGCCGGAAGTGGATCCGGCCGCTGCCGTCGAACACGGCGAGGTCGGGGGTGCTGTCGAGTTCCGCGAACGCCGAAAGGATCGGCCCGCCCTCCCGGAACGCGAGGAGTCCGGGGATGTAGGGGATCGAAAGGTCGGTTACGGCGTGGGCCCGTTCGACGACCGTTTCCCCGCGAAAGACGACCACGACACTCACCGCGCGGTCGTCGAGGAACGCCTGGTCGACGCCGGCGACGAGCGGTGAGTCGGCGTCGGCGGATGCGGGCGGCCGGTCCGCTGCGCCGACCGATTCGACGGCGAATCCGAAATCGTCGGTCCACGTTGCGGCCGCGGCGACGTCGGACTGTACCGACTCCATCGCCTCGCGGGTCGCGTCCGGATCGGGAACGAACTCCGGGCGAGCGGGGCGCATCGGATCAGGGCCGGCCTGGGCCACCAGGACCGCCCGGGCCGCCTGGGCCGCCCATCCCGCCGCCGCCACGACCGAACTCGAGGGAGTTGGGAACGCCGACGCGACCCTTCACGCGGGCACCGTACGCCAGCCCGATCACGAGCCCGGCGAGGTGGGCGAGGTGGGCGACGTTGCCGCCGGCGAGCCCGCCGCCGAAGGCGCCGAACCCCGCGACGATGCTGAACCCGGCGAACCCGAAGGTCAGCACCCACAGCGGCATCGGGATGATGAAGTAGAGGTACACCCTGAGTCCGGGGTTCAGGACGGTGAGCACGCCCAGAACGCCCATAATCGCCCCCGAGGCGCCGACGACGCCCTGTCCGAACGGCCCGACCGTCAGGAGGGTCGACCCGACCTGTGCCAGCCCCGCGATGATCCCCGCGCCGAAGAAGAGCGCGGTGAACCGCCGGGTGTCGAGATACCGCTCGACCACCGGGCCGAAGAAGTACAGCGCGATGCTGTTGAACGCGATGTGGGTGAACCCGCCGTGGGCGAAAATGGAGGTGAGCCACGTCCAGACGTACCCGATACTCCCCGGTGAGAGCACGAAAACGGCCTGCCAGAGGGCACTCCCCGGGGGCGCTCCCAACACGAACGGAAAGACGAGAAACTGGAGTCCGAACGTGATCCACATCGCGCCCAAGAGCGTGTAGCTCATGTTCCCGCGGAAGTAGCCGAGCACGCCGCCCGTTCCGGTGAGTCGGTCGAGGTAGCCGGGGCTCGACGCCCCGCCGCGATCCCGGACGGAGTCGTCGAAACTGCTCTCGAAGACGCCTGAGGGGTCGTTCCACTCGTTTATCCCCGGACAGTCGTGGTTCTCCGGCAGCCGGTGTTCGCCGCAGAACGTGTCTCCGCACCGGCGGCACTGGTACGGGAGGTTCTCGTGCTCCCCGCACTCGTCGCAGGTAGCCATCACTTTTCATAATAACGGCGGGAGTAAAAGCGGTTCCCTTCGGCGCACACCGGGCGCACAGGGGCCGGGCTACGCCGGCACAGAAACGTGGCGGGGGCGGCCTGACCGTGTCAGACTGTAGGGTTACGCGAAGTTCTCGTCGTAGAGGTCCATCGCGTGTTCGACGGCGTCTTTCGCCGCATCGGCGTCGGCCCACCCGAGCGTCTCGGTCTCTTTGCCCGCTTCGAGGTTCTTGTACGTCTCGAAGAACTCCGAGATCTCCGCTTTCTGCTGGTCGGTGAGGTCGTCGACGTCCGTGACGTGGTCGTAGCGGGGGTCCTCGGCGGGGACGGCGATCACCTTGTCGTCTTTCTCGCCGTCGTCGTCCATCTCCATCATTGCGACGGGGCGTGCCTCGATCACGCACCCGGGGAACGTCTGGTCTTCCACGAGGACGAGAACGTCGAACGGATCCCCGTCGTCGTAGTAGGTCTGCGGCAGGAAGCCGTAGTCGGAGGGGTAGTGGACGTTCGAGTGAAGTACGCGATCGAGCACGACGCCCGGCACGTCCTTGTCGTACTCGTATTTGTTCCGCTCGCCCTTCAGACACTCCACGACGGCGTAGACGACGTCGGGCGCGTCCGGCCCGGTTTCGACGTCCTCCCAGAGGTTCGTCATACTGGACGCGACTCCGAACGAACAAAAAGTCCTTTCGCATCTGCGTCGGGCGGCGCAGCGACGTCATCCCCCGAGCCTGAACGCGACCTCTCATACGGATTACTGTAACGGATTTCGACACCCCGGGGTGTCGAACATCTTCACGTCGGTATAGCCAACAGTGTGACTACAATAACCCGTATCAGTGGTATTCCTGTGTGAGTCTCGTGATATTCAAAAAGTGGTATTTATGTGCCAATACGTTCGGCATACGTGTACCAGTTCGGCCGATCGGTACCGCACCGGCTGGCTTCTTGCCGTGATCGTCGTACGGCGGATTCACGCCACACGCGTGCTGATACCCGTATTTAGTTACAAAGTCTTAAACCCACCGACAGCTTCATACACAATATGGCAGAAGGTCAAATAGCAGTTGAAACCGACAGCGTCGTTCGTGATCTCACCGCGTTCCAGCAGAATATCCTGGTCATCCTGGCAGAAGAGCCGATGTACGGCCTCGCAATCAAGTCCCACCTCGAGACGTACTACGGCACCGAGGTGAACCACGGCCGGCTCTACCCCAACCTCG
>NZ_CAKZRO010000043.1 GCF_937146585.1 uncultured Halorubrum sp.
CACTCCGAGCAGCCGTTCACGCGGTCAGCGACGGTCGCAATTCCCGACGACATCATCCAGGTCGTCGTCCGCGGTCACGACCAGACGCACGGGTACGGCGGGGTGGCGGCCCTCGTTGCCATCGACGACGGGTCGGTTCGGTTCATTGACCAAGGACCAGAGCCGCGGTCGTTCGACGCCGGGGACTTCTCGTAACGCGCTCCCACGGGCCTGACACGCTATCACGTGCCGAGATGGTGTCCCGGACACACATCCGCGGACGGGTTTTGTACGTATGCGTTTTATAAGCGAACACGATGGCAAAAGCAGCAATCGTGATTCTCGCCGGCAACGAATCGCACTCGGACTACGGTCGCCTCGCGAACGCGCTCGAAGCGGCCAAGGAGTTCGCCGAGAACGACGACGACGAGCTCGAACTCATCTTCGACGGCGCGGGGACGCAGTGGATCCCGGAGCTGGAAGACGAGGAGAGCGACTACCACGAGCTCTACCAGGCAGTCCGCGACGACGCGGCGGTCTGTGACTTCTGTTCCGGTGCGTTCGGCGTTGAGGACGCCGTCGCCGACTCCGGGCTCGTCACGCTCGACGAGTACGATGGCCACCCGAGCATCCGCTCGCTCGACTACGAGATCATCACGTTCTAATCCGGGCGACCAGCTCGGCGGTGCCTATTATTTTTGACCGTGTTCTTCGATGTTCGCCCAGACGACAGCCATCAGCTCGCCTGTCTTCGCGACCAAGTCCTCTACAGCCTCGTCAGAGTCAGCTGGCGCGCAACCTAAGTCCCGGATCGCCTTTGTCGCTGAGACGTGATGGACATGGACGCGGTCGTCCGCAGCGCGCTCGTAGACGGTCGTCGTACACGGTAACATGCCGGCCAGGGTTGGATCGATCTGGAGGGCGTCATGTGCGATTTCTGGGTGACAGACCACAATTAGAGCGGTTCGTTCAACGTCGTCGTGTCCGAGCATACCCGCGATCATCTGATCGAGGCGAGTGACGCGTACCGTTTCGAAATCAGCCAGTTCGTGTTCGATCTGGACGAAGGGGACGGCGTCCTCGAACGGCATATCGAGAGTCGTATGAAGAGCCTCATCAGCCGTCGGTGTCGGTGATCGGGATGACGCGTCGCTCATGCGAGGTTCTCTCACGCCCGAATATAAATATCGAATCGCACCCTCGACAACTGCCGTTACCTCTTACGCGCCGTGCCCGTTGCCGGTCGGGACGGACTTATGACGCCGTCGGGCCATCTCCCGACATGATCGAACTCACGCGAGCGGCGTACGACGACATCGTGTATCGGGCGTACGAGGGCGGCGAGGCCGAAATCTGCGGCGTCCTCGCCGGCGAACACGGCGACGACGGCGACCCGAGCGTCGTCACGGAGACGTACGCGGCCGAGAACGTCGCGGAGACGCCCGAGATCCGGTACCTGATCGACCCCGAAGAGCAGTTCGAGCTGATCGAGACTGTCGAGGACGCGGGCCTCGACGTGGTCGGCTTCTACCACTCGCACCCGACCGGCCCGACGCACCCAAGCGAAACGGACGCCGCGCGGGCGACGTGGCCGGGCCACTCGTACGTCATTTGTGCGCTCGACGGCTACCCGTTCGTCGGGTCGTGGCGCTGGCGCGACGATGCGGACGAGTTCGAACAGGAGACGGTGTCGGTCCGGAGCGAACGGTAGCCGGGTCGACCGGGAGTCGGAACCGGAGCGGAAAACCGAGAGAAGACAGCGGGTCAGACAGGGCTCAGTCGCTCGCCTCGATCTCCGGCTCGGAGTCGCCGCCGACGTCGATCGCACAGGAGGCGGTGTACTCCACGTCGTGGACGGACTCGATGGCGGGGTTGTCGCCGCAGACCGGGCAGTCGTCCTGCTTGGGGATCTCGACCTTGTCGAACTCCATGTCGAGGGCGTCGAAGAACAGCATCGAGCCGTCGAGGCTCTCGCCTTTGCCCATGAGGTGTTTGACCGTCTCGGTCGCCTGGAGGCAGCCCACGGTGCCCGGCAAGACGCCTAACACGCCGGCGGTCGCGCAGTTCGGGACCATCCCGGCCGGCGGCGCCTCCGGGAACAAACAACGGTAACACGGCGAATCGTCGTCGCCAGCGAACGTGGTCACCTGCCCCTCGAACCGGAAGATGGAGCCGTGCGAGAAGGGGATCCCGGCGAGGGTACACGCGTCGTTGACGAGGTAGCGCGTCTCGAAGTTGTCCGTGCCGTCGACGACGAAGTCGTAGCCGTCGATGAGCTCCTCGATGTTGTCCGGCGTGACGCGTAGCTCGTGGCGCTCGACGTCGACGTCGGGGTTGAGGTCGGCGACGAACTCCGCCGCCGAGTCGACTTTCTTCCGGCCCACGTCGTCGTCACCGTGGATGACCTGTCGCTGGAGGTTCGACAGCTCAACCTCGTCGTCGTCGGCGATGCCGAGCGTGCCGACGCCGGCAGCGGCGAGGTACTGGATGATCGGCGCGCCGAGCCCGCCGGCCCCAAGGACCAGCACCTTCGCGTCCAGTAGGTCCTTCTGTCCCTCGGGCCCCACGTCGTCGAGGATGATGTGTCTGGAGTAGCGGTCGAGTTGCGTTGGGTCGAGGTCGAGATCACTCATTCACGCTTCTATACCGTTTGCGGACGGTTAAGCCGGCCGTCCACCGGTGGGTACTGCCGCCATCTCGGAGGTGCGTCGCGGGCGCACAGACGGCGCGTGACGCGCCGATCGCCGCGGCGAGAGTTCCGTAGCTGCCGGTATCGCCACCGTTGAGAAGTTGCGAGTCTGCCGGAACCGGCGGAACTCACTCCGACGCGGACGGCAACCGTGTCAGACCGTGGTCGACGTTGCCGTCGACACGCCCCTTTTGAGGACGAGCGTCGAACGAGCGGTATGGCCACAATTAAACTCCCGGCCGCGCTGGTCGGCGGGTCAGCGACGTCGAAGGTCGATGTCGCCGGCGAAACGGTGGCAGAACTGTTCGACAACCACGCCGCGGAACACGGCGACGAGCTGCGCGACAGCGTGATCGAGGACGGCGAGATCAAGGAGTTCATCAACGTCTACGTGGACGGAACTCCGGTCGACGGGCTCGACGCGGAGGTTCCGGACGACGCGCAGGTGCGGGTCATCCCCGCGGCGAGCGGCGGCCGATAAGACGGTCGACACTTCTCGGCTCTTTTCGGGCGCTCAGAGGTACTCCTCCCACAGCGGGATGTCCGCGTACTTGTCGCCGCGGTCGCACAGCATGAACACGACGGCGTCGTCGTC
>NZ_CAKZRO010000044.1 GCF_937146585.1 uncultured Halorubrum sp.
GATAGCGATAGCCACATAAACGCGACATTCATACGTTACTATGACTAACTGTCTCTTTACAATTCCACTGTTCCTATATTCATAAACTATGTACTGTGATGTCCGCTTGAGTCTGCGTGCTATCCGACTGGGGAAACGGGTCACGTCCGTCGCAAAATGAGCGATAAGTGTTCCTTGTGTGGTCGATCGATTCAGTCATCCGCTTTTGAGGCTCCTGGTGAGCAGGCGTTCTGTTCGAGCGGGTGTCACGACGTGTACACGACACTCGGAGCGACCGGTTCCCATGACGACACCCAAGCCGCATCTGAGAGCGAGAGGATACAGGAAGAGGATGTGCTGCCCGATTCGGACGGTTCGCAGACGTTTCTCCGGATCGACGGGATGTACTCCGCGACGTGTGAAGCGTATCTCGAGTCGCTCGCCGAAACCCAATCGGGAGTCATCTCCGCCGAGGCAAGTTATGTTACCGAGACGATCCGAATCGACCACGATCCGGCTACCGTTTCGAAGGAGACACTGCGTGACGCGTTGAGTACACTCGGGTACACAGCATACCTCCGTGACGACGCCTCGACAGAGGCGGATACAGCCGGCGGAACGACGCGCCGGTCGCGGGAGATGGGTGGCATTCGAAAGCGGCGAGACGATCAACTTCTGGGCATGCGGTACTCCGTTGGCTTCCTTTTCGGCGCGTTCCTGTTGGTCCCGTACGTCGCGATTCTGTATCCCGCGCAACTCGCGTCAATATTCGACTGGCAAGCGCTCGCGATATTCGAGGGCGCGTTCCGGCTGGACAGTCAGGGCGCGTTCGTGTTCCTCCGACTCTACTTCGTGATGACCGGGATCATCCTCGTCTTCACCGGGCTTCCGGTGTTGCGGGGTGCGTACATCAGTCTGAAAATGCGTCGGCCGAACACCGACCTATTGGTCGCGATCACCGCGGTGAGCGCGTATTTGTACAGTACGGCCGCCGTCATCCTCGGACAGAATGATATCTTCTACGACCTCGCGATCGTCGTGACGGCTGCGGTCACCGCGATGGTGTTCTACGAGTCGTCGATCAAACAGCGCGCACTCGACCGGCTCACCGAGCTCACGATATCGCAGGTCGAGCAGGCGCGGACGTACGACTCAGACGGAACCACTCAGGACGTTCGCGTCGAGGACCTCGAGGCGGGTGACGTCGTCCTCGTTCGACAGGGGGAACGCGTGCCGGTCGACGGTGAACTCGTCGAAGACAGCTGTACCGTCGACGAAGCGATCGTGACCGGTGAGTCGCTTCCGGTGGTGAAACGCGCCGGCGACGACGTGATCGGGGGGTCGATCGTCACGGACGGCGCTGCGTTGGTCCGCGTCGGCCCGGACGTGACGAGTAGTATCGACCGGATAACGACCGCCGTCTGGGACTTACAGAGCGCGACGCATGGGGTCCAGCGGCACGCCGATCAACTCGCGTCGTACGCCGTGTTCCTCGTCGTCGGAGCCGCCGTCACGGTCGGCAGCGTCGGGGCGCTCGCATTCGGGATGGCCCCGCCCGACGCTGCCCTGCTCGCGCTGTTGGTCCTCCTCGCCGGCTCGCCGTGGGCGCTCGGACTCGCGACGCCGTTGTCGGTCGCGAAGAGCCTCTCCAGTGCGCTCCGGCGCGGGATCATCATCTTCGACGAAACGGTCTTTGAACGGCTCCGCGACGTCGACATCGTCGTTTTCGATAAGACGGGAACGCTCACGACCGGAGAGATGGAGGTGATCGAAGCGGACGCGCCCCCCGAGTTGCTCGACGCCGTCGCCGAACTCGAACAATGGGCGTCACACCCCGCCGCGAACGCAATTGTGACGGCCTTCGCCGACAAGGACGGGGGCGACGACACGGAGGATCAGTTGGACTCGGCAGACGACGCGGTCGGAACGGAAGGCGTCGGTCAGATACGGGAGTTCACGAACCACCGGTCCGGTATCGAAGGCGTGATCGGCGACACGTCGTATCTCGTTGGGAACCTCGATCTGTTCGCGGAACAGGGGTGGACGGTCGACGACGACATCCGGTCGCGGATCGCCGACGCTCGGGGATTCGGTCAGTTGCCGGTCGTGATCGGTCGTGATGGGGCGGCAGAGGGGCTGATAGTCGTCGGCGACGAGCCGCGGGACGGCTGGGACGACACCGTCTCTCGGCTCGGGGAACGAGGCACGGAGGTCGTCGTCCTGACCGGCG
>NZ_CAKZRO010000045.1 GCF_937146585.1 uncultured Halorubrum sp.
AGTCGGGGGTCGGTCTCGCCCGCCTTCATCGCGGCGGCGCGGTCGAGCAGGGCGTCCAGTTCGGCGGGCGTCACGTCGTCGATGTCGAGGAAGTCGTCGGTGGCGAGTGGCATCGTTGGAGTGGTGTGGTGTCGTTCGAGAACGGGTCGCGTCGGGGTCGCGGGCGGTTACAGTCGCTCGCGGCAGACGTCGGTCAGGACGCGCACGGCGCGGTCGAGGTCCGGGAGCGGGAGCCGCTCGTCGGGGGCGTGGTCGAGGTCGGAGTTCCCGGGCCCGTATGTGACCATCGGGCAGTCCCACGCGGCCGCGAAGAGGTTCATGTCGCTCGTCCCGGTCTTCCGGAGCAGGCGCACGTCGCCGTCCGCGGACCGAATCGCGACCCGGAACGCCCGCGCGAGGTCGGTCCGGGGGCTCTCCATCACGGGCGGCATCGGCTCGCCCCAGTGGACGGTGCCGGTCGACAGCTCCGCCTCCGCGAGCTCGTGGATCTCGTCGACCGGCCGCGACGGCGGGATCCGGAGCTGGACGTCCATCGTCGTCTCCACGGCGAGGCCGTCGTCGCTCAGGCCGCCGTCGACCGAGATGGGCTTGGTCGTCACCTGATCGAACACGGCGGTCTCCGCGTCGTCCGGCGTGAACGCCGCCTCGACGCCGTGCCACCAGTCGATCGCGTGCTGGATCGCGTTCGGCTCCGGCCGCGAGGAGTGGCCCGACTCGCTGGTGTTCACGTACGTCCCCTCCAGCAGGCCGCGGTAACCGAGGGTGATCCCCTGCCAGCCCGACGGCTCGCCGTTGATCACCGCGTCGGGCGCGTCGCGGTCATCGATGAGAGCGCGCGCGCCGCCGGAGTCGACCTCCTCGCGGACGACGCCCGCGAAGGAGACGCCGGTCTTCACCGCCGCGACCGCCATCGAGACGAGCGGCCCGGTCGCGTCGACCGCCCCGCGGCCCCACAGCACGGGGTCGCCGGGCTCGCCGACGCGGACGTCCGAGGGCTCCGGGAGCTCGCCCTCGGGCGGCGCGGGCCGCACCTCGACCGGGATGTCGCCGGGGACCGTGTCGACGTGCGAGGTGAGGAGCACGGCGTCGTTCGCCGGCGCGCGGACGTTGCCGACCTCGTCGATCCACGCCTCCCGGCCGTTCGCCTCGAAGAAGTCGACGAGGCGCTCGGCCGCCCGCTCCTCGTCGCGCGACGGCGACGGGATCGAGACCATGTCGTACAGCAGCTTCCGGGCGGGCGTGTCGCACGCCGCGGGGTAGCCGCCGCCGGCGACGACGTCGGTGCCGCCGGGCGCGGACTCGGCTCCAGCCTCGCTCTCCTCCGGATCCCGCTCCTTGCCGGCCGCCATCAGCCGACCACCTCGGCTATCGCGTCGACGACGGCGTCGGCGTGCTCGCGCTCGATCGTCAGCGGCGGCAGCAGGCGCAGCACGGTCCGCCCCGCCGGCAGCGCGAGGATCTGGTGGTCGATGGCGAGGTCGCGCAGCAGCCGGTTCGACCCGCGGCGCACCTCGATCCCGACCATCAGCCCGTCGCCGCGCACGTCGCGCACGTCGTCGCCGAGGCGGTCGCGGAGCTCGCCGCGGAGGTAGTTCCCGACCGCCTCGGCGTGGGCCGGGAGGTCCTCGCGCTCGATCACGTCGAGCGTGGCGCCCGCCGCCGCCGACACCACGGGCCCGCCGGAGAACGTCGAGCCGTGGTCGCCGCCGTCCTCGGCGATCCAGTCGCGACACAGCGTCGCGCCGATCGGGAGCCCGCTGCCGAGCCCCTTCGCGGTCGTGAGGATGTCGGGAACCACGTGGTGCCGGTCGGCGGCCCACATGTCTCCGGTGCGGCCGAGCCCGGTCTGGATCTCGTCGAGGATCATCGCCGCGCCGGAGGTGGCGGTCGCGACGCGGACCGCCTGGAGGTACTCGGTCGGGACGGGGTTGATCCCGCCCTCGCCCTGGAGCGGCTCCAAGATGACCGCGGCGGTGTCCTCGTCGACCGCCTCGCGCATCGCCTCGGCGTCGCCGTACTCGACGAACTCGACGCCGCCCGCGAGCGGGCCGAACCCGTCCTTGTACTTGTCCTTCCACGTCGTCGCGAGCGTCCCCATCGTCCGGCCGTGGAACCCCTGCGTGGTCGCGATTATCTTCTCGCGGCCCGTCGCGTGCCGGGCGAACTTCAGCGCGGCCTCGTTCGCCTCGGTCCCGGAGTTACAGAGCCAGACGTTGTCGACGTCAACCGGCGCGACGTCGGCGAGCCGCTCGTACAGCGCCGTCCGCGCCGCGTGCGGGTACGACGCCTGGACGTACATGAGCTCCTCCAGCTGGCTCGTCGCGGCGTCGACGACCTCCGGGTGGCAGTGGCCGACCGGCGTACAGGCGTAGCTCGCGCCGAAGTCGAGGTACTCCGTGCCGTCCGTATCGGTGACGTACACCCCGTCGCCCGAGGCGATCTCGATCGGCTTCTCGGAGAAGACGAAGCCGCTCACGCGGTCTCACCCCCTTCGGTCTCAGCGGCGTCGCCGTTCGCGGCCTCGTCGAGCGCCGACCGCTCGACCGTCGTGCCCTCGCCGCCGAGCGCGGCGACGACCGGATCGCGGACGTTGGCGTCCGCGATCACGACGCGGCCCGAACCGCCTTCGAGCGCCTCTCTCGCGGCCATCACCTTCTTGCCCATGAACCCCTCTGCGGCGTCCTCGACGGTCGCCAGCTCGGCGGGCGTCGCGGCCGCGTCGATGCGCGTCTCGGGGTCGTCCGGGTCGGCGTACACGCCGGAGACGTCGGTCAGCAGGACGAGATCGGCGCCGAGCGCGCCCGCGACCGCCGCGGCCGCGCGGTCGGCGTCCGCGTTGACCGGCGTCACCTCGCCGTCGCCCTCGTCGCCCGCCATCGGCGGCGAGACGACCGGGGTGTAACCGTCGTCGAGGAGGCCGGCGAGCAGGTCGGCGTTCACCGACTCGATCTTCCCGGAGTGGTCGCCGCGCCGGATCTTCCGCTTCCCGTCCTCGACGACGCGGACCGCCGACTTGCGCGGGCCCGAGAGGAGCCCGCCGTCGACCCCGGAGAGGCCGACCGCGTCGACCCCGGCCGAGCGGAACTCCGCCGTCAGCTCGGTGTTGAGCTTGCCGGCCATCGCCATCGCGAACGCCTCCATCGTCTCCGCGTCGGTGAACCGCCCGGTGACGCCCGAGGCGGACTCGACGTACTCGGGCTCGATGCCGAGCCGCTCGAGCGTCTCGTCGACGACCGTCGAGCCGCCGTGGACGACGACGACGGAGCGCCCGTTGGCCGCGAGGTGCGCGACGTCGCCGACCGCGCCGGCCGGGTCGACCGCCTTCGCCCCGCCGACCTTGACGACGACCGTGGGCTCGCCCGCGGACTCGGATTCCGCTCCGCTCATGGCGTACCCACCGGGTGGAGCCCGTCGAACTCGAGGCCCGCCGTCTCGGGCAGTCCGAGGGCGACGTTCGCCGCGTGGACGGCCTGCCCCGCCGAGCCCTTGGTCATGTTGTCGATCGCCGAGAAGACGACGACGCGCCGGTTCCCGGGGTCGAGCTCGAAGCCGACCTCGCCGTGGTTCGTCCCGGCGACCGACTTCGGCTCGGGGTAGCGGTAGACGCCGCCCCCGCCGGAGACGATCCGCATGAACGGCTCGTCGGCGTAGGCGTCGCGGTACGCGCCCCACAGGTCCCCCTTCGAGACCGGCTCGTCGGGAAATACGTGGCAGGTCGCGCTCGCGCCGCGGACCATGTCGACCGCGTGGACGGTGAAGGAGACGTCGAGGCCGAGGTACGCCTCGATCTCCGCCTCGTGGCGGTGCCCGGTGGGCGCGTACGGGCGCACGACGCCCGAGCGCTCCGGATGCGACGAGGCCGCGCCGCCGCCCGCGCCGCCCTCCGAGGAGCCGACCTTCACGTCGACGACGACCTCGCCGGTCTCGGGACCGAGCGCGCCGGCGTCGACGAGGGGTTTCAGCCCGAGGATCGTCGCGGTCGCGTTACAGCCGCCGCCCGCGATCAGGTCGGCCCCGGCGAGGTTCTCGCGGTTGAGCTCCGGGAGCGCGTACTCCGCGCGCTCCAAGTACTCCGGCGACTCGTGGCCGTCGTACCACTCGTCGTACGCCGCGGCCTCGGGGAGGCGGAAGTCCGCCGAGAGGTCGACGACGGTGTCTGCCGCGTCGAAGAACTCGTCGATGCGCCCCATCGAGACGCCGTGCGGCGTCGCCGCGAACAGCACGTCGACCGACTCGAGGTCCTCGGGGTCCGAGAAGCGCAGGTCGAGCCCGCGCAGGTTCGGGTGCGAGCGCCCGACGGTCATGTTGTCGGCCGACCGCGAGGTCGCCTGGACGACCTCGAAGTTCGGGTGGCCGGCGAGGAGCCGCAGCAGCTCGCCGCCGGTGAACCCGGTGCCGCCGACGACGCCGGCGGTGTGGACGTCCGCGGTCCCCCCGTCGGCCTCGGCGTTCGCGGTCACGCGTCCACCTCTGCGACGGCTCCGTCGGCCAGATCGGCCGCCTTCGCCTCTAACCAGTCGACGACCCGCGCCGGGACGTCGACGTCGGTGGCCGCGTCGAGCGCCTTGAACTCGACGGTGTGGTTCACCTCGTGGACGGTGTACTCGCCGGAGCCGCCGGTCTCGGCGGGGTCGCCGTCCGCCTCGACGCCCACCTCCATCAGGTCGACGCCGAGCATGCCGCCGCCGACCGCCTCGGAGGCGCGCTCGACCAGTTCGGTCGCGCGGTCGTCGAGTTCGAACGGCGCCGTCTCGCCGCCCTTCGCGGCGTTCGTGAGCCAGTGCTCCGAGGAGCGCGTCATCGCCGCTATCGGCTCGCCGTCGACCGCCAGCACGCGGACGTCGCGGCCGGGCTTGTCGACGAACTCCTGGACGTAGAACACCTTGTGCTCGTAGTGGCCGAGCGTCTCCTTGTGTTCGAGAATCGCTTCGGCGGCGTTGCGGGAGTCGATCTTCGCCATCAGCCGTCCCCACGAGCCGGTGACCGGCTTGAGGACGCACGGGTAACCGAACGACTCGATCGCCTCCAGGGCGGCCTCCGTCGTGAACGCGACCTCCGTCGCCGGGGTCGGCACGTCGGCCTCGGCGAGCGCGAGCGAGTTCTTCGCCTTGTCGGCGCAGACGTCGCCCGTCTCCGGGCCGTTCACCACGGGGACGCCGTAGCTGTCGAGGAACCGCGTCGCGTACAGCGACCGGCTCGTCGACAGGCAGCGGTCGACGACGAGGTCGAGGTCGTCGACGGCCGCCGTCGTGGAGTCCAGGCCGAACCGCTCCTTCCGCACGTCGATCTTCTCGACGTCGTGGCCGCGCTCGCGGAGCTCGCCGAGCAGGAGCTTCTCGTCCTTCCGGATCCGCGAGTAGAGCACCCCTACGCGCACGTCGATCCCCCTCCGTTCGAATCGGCGCTCGCGCGCCCCGCGTCGGTGCTCACGCGCATGTCGACCACTCGCGTGTCGCGGCCGTGGCGGTCGTCGCCATCTACTCGCCCCAGTCCTCCTCGAGCTCGGGCGCTTCGTCCAGGACGACCGGGTCGAGCGAGATGACCTCCAGTTCGGTCCCCGTGACCGGACTGTCGATGATCTCGCCGACCTCGACGTCGGCCGGGATCTCGATCTCCTCGCCCGTGATCGGGTCCTCCGCGGTCAGCGTGTCGGTGTCGCTCGTCATCGTACTCCACTCTGGGCGAGCCGAACGCATAAAGGTTCCGAACTTACCAAATAATTTATACTAACTAGAGCCCCGGCTATCGGTTCGAGAGCGGTCGAAAGCGCCCGAGCGGATCGGACTGTCAGATTTCAGTCATTCGGCCGCCCCCTCCCGGAGACGGGATCGCGACCGGCGGTCGTCGGTCGACCCCCGGCCGCGGCGGTCGTCGCAGTCGGTCCGGCTGCGGGGGGCCGTTCGGCCGCGGCGGCCGGTTCGGCGTCCGACCGCGGTGCCCGTCGCGGTCGGCGCGGGAGTCACGCATACGTCGCCACCTCCGCGTCGAGCGCCTCGGCGGCCGCCGCCAGCGCCTCGCGGCGCTCGTCGAGCGCCGTCGCGTCCGCGTCGATCCCCGCGGTCGCGGCCGTCAGATCTTCCGCGACCGTCGCGGGCGCGGGGCCGCCCGCGGAGTCGCGGCTCGCGACGCTCGCGGCCGGATCGAGGACGCGTTCCACCTCGTCGCGCGACACGCGTTCGAAGAGGGACTCCCCGAGCACGGCGCGTGCGGCCTCGTCAACTTTTGCGGCGGCGGTCGTGGGGTCGTCGCCGTCCGCGACCGCGGGGGCGGCGCTCGCGACGATCTCGTGGGCCGTCCGGAACGGGAGCCCGTTCGCGGCGAGCAGGTCGGCGACCCCGGTGGCCGTCGAGAACCCCTCGCCCGCGGCGGCCGCGAGCGCGGCCTCGTCCCACTCGGCGGTCGCGACCGCGCCCGCGGCGACCGCGGTCGCCTCCCGCACGTCGCCCGCGATCTCGAAGACGCTCGCGTGGGCGCGCTGGAGGTCGCGGTTGTACGCCCGCGGTAGCCCCTTCAAGAGGCTCAGCGTGCCGGTCGCCTCGCCGATCGCGTCGCCCGCGACGCCGCGGGTCAGCTCCAGCGTGTCGGGGTTCTTCTTCTGGGGCATGATCGAGGAGGTCGAGGCGTACGCGTCCGCCAGCTCGACGACCCCATCCTTCGAGAAGAGGATCAGGTCCTCCGCGAGCCCCGACAGCGTCGTCGCGAGCGTCGCGAGCGCCGTCGCCGCCTCCGCGAGGAAGTCGCGCGCCGAGGCGGCGTCCATCGAGTTGCGGACCGTCCCGTCGAACCCGAGCAGCTCGGCGGTCCGGTCGCGGTCGACGTCGAACGGCGTCCCGGCGAACGCGGCCGCGCCGAGCGGCGACCGGTTGACCCGGTCGTACGCGTCGACGAGCCGCTCCGTGTCGCGCGCGAGCCCGCCCTCGTACGACAGCAGGTAGTGCGCGACCGTCGTCGGCTGGGCCGGCTGGAGGTGCGTGTACCCCGGCATCACGGTCTCCGCGTGCTCGTCCGCGACGTCGACGAGCGCCTCGCGGGCGGCGACGGTCGCCCCGACCGCGTCCAGCAGGTCCTCGCGCAGCCGGTACCGGATACATGTCGCCACCTCGTCGTTGCGCGAGCGGGCGGTGTGCATCCGGCCGCCGTCGGGCCCGATCCGGTCGATGACGGCCGTCTCTATCGCCTCGTGGACGTCCTCGCCGTCCGGCAGCTCGGCGTGGCCGGCGGCCTCGACCTCGTCGAGCGCGGCGAGGATCTCGCCCGCGACCGCCTCGTCGACGATCCCCCGTTCCGCGAGCATCACCACGTGCGCGCGGTCGACCGCGAGGTCCGCCTCGAAGATGGCGGCGTCCGCGGCGAGGCTCGACAGGAACTCGCGGGCGGGCCCGCCGGTGAAGCGGTCGCGACGGACGGCGGTGTCGCCGCCGGCCGCGTCGGGGTCGTCGTCGGTCATTCAGTTTCCGTCGTCGGTCTCGCCGGTCTCGTCCCCCTCGCCGGACCCGTCCGTCGCGAGCTCCGGCTTCGAGACGCCCGCCTTCACGTCGTTGGCGAGGCGCTCCTGGAGCCCGTGGTACTTCGCGACGCCCGTCGCGTCCGACTGGGCGATGCCGGCGACGTCCTCGGTGTTGAACGAGGCCATCTCCTCGGAGTAGACCGCGTACTCGGAGTCGCGGGCGACGACGCGGCAGTCGCCGCCGGAGACCTTCACGGTGGCCGTGCCGGTCACCACGTCCTGGGTCTCGTCGACGAAGGCGTTCAGCGCGTCGACGACGGGGGCGAAGACGAGCCCCTCGTACGCCTTCTCGGACCACTCGTGTTCGATCCCCTGCTTGAACGAGCGCTCGTTTTTCGTGAGAACGAGGTCTTCGAGCGCCTGGTGAGCCGTCAGCAGGACCGTCGCCGCCGGGTGCTCGTAGTTCTCGCGGACCTTCAGCCCGAGCATGCGGTCCTCCATCACGTCCGTGCGACCGACGCCGTAACCGCCGGCGTACTCGTTGAGGTGCTGGATGAGCGGGACGGGGTCCATCGCCTCGCCGTCGACGGCGACGGGGATCCCCTCCTCGAACGTCACCTCGATGGTGGTCTCGCCCTCCGGCTCCGCGGTCCACTCGTAGATGTCCTCCGGCGGCTCGTAGTCCGGGTTCTCCAGCTTCCCGCCCTCGACCGCGCGCGACCAGATGTTCTCGTCGATGGACCAGACGCCGCCGTCGCCGGCCTCGACCGGGAGATCCT
>NZ_CAKZRO010000046.1 GCF_937146585.1 uncultured Halorubrum sp.
GCTCCCCGTACACGGTCGACCGCCGCGAGGTGAACCGATCTAAGTCTGGCTCCATACTCTCGATCCGGTCGCCCGGCAGATAAACATCGATCCGGATCTATCCGGTCTGTTCGCCCCCGACCGAACGATCTGCCACCGGAAGGTGGGGCTCGGTTGCGCTTCGCCAGACAATAGTGAACGATCATGTCAATATGTCCAACTGTCACCGAATCGGTCAATTACTGTACGGATGACGACCTAATGTACTGAATAGAATAGTTTTTAACGACCGACGTGTACGTGTTGGTATGTCTCACTCTGACAACGGACAGACGAAATCGGCAGCGACTCGCCGACGGGTTCTCGCCGCAATGGGCGGTGCGAGCGTTGTCGGCCTCGCAGGTTGTGTCGGCGGCGACGGCGGCGACGGGTCCGACGGGTCCGACGGGTCCGACGGCGGCGACGGAACGAACGAGTTCGTGGCGTCGGCCGGGGCGAACCCCGGGACGTTCGACCCGACGATCATCACCGACGCGACCTCGAACTCAGTCGTCGGGACGATGGCGTACGAGCGGCTGGTCGCGCTGACCTTCGACTACTCCGAGGTCCGCGGCGAGCTCGCCTCCAGCTACGAACAGGTCGACGACACCACCTTCCGATTCACCCTCCGCGAGGGCGTCACGTTCCACAACGGCGACGAGTTCACCGCCGAGGACGTTCAGTTCTCCATTAACCGGACGAGCGGCACGACGAACGACGCCGACGTCTCGTTCATCGAGAACGTCGAGGTCCTCGGCGACTACGAGATCGAGATCACGTCGACCGACCCGCACGCGCCGTTCCTGAACGACCTCGCCGCGGTCCCGATCCTCACGAGCAAGACGGACGCGATCAGCGAGAACCCCGAGCAGGACGACCACGACTTCACCGAGCAGACCCTCGGGACCGGCCCGTGGGAGCTTGAGGAGTTCTCCGCGGAGGACCGCGCCGTCCTCGTCCCGTACGAGGACTACTGGTACGACGGCGACGACTACCCCGGCACCGCGCCGTGGGACCGGGTCACGATCCGCGTCATCCCGGAGCAGGTCTCTCAGGAGGAGGCGATGGCCAACGGCGAGCTCGACATGATCGACAACGCGGCGCCGTTCGAGCTCGACCAGTGGGAAAACCAGACCGGCCAGGTCGTCACCGGTAGCTCCGTCGGCTTCGACTTCATCACCTATCCGGTCAACCAGAGCCCGTTCACGAACCAGAAGCTCCGCCGTGGGATGACCCGGCTCCTCCCGAAGTCCGACGTCATCGAGGCCGTCTTCGGCGGCTTTGCGACCGAGCTCGCGGCCCCGATCAGCCCCGGTCTGGGCGCGTTCTGGGACGAGGAGGAAGAGCAGCGACTCCTCGACGAGTACGTTGGGGAGAACAGAGAGGAGGGCCTCCGCCTCATCGGCGAGGCGTTCGAAGAGGAGGACATCGAGGCGCCGTTCGACATCTCGTTCATCACCAACGTCAACCGCACCCGCGAGCGCTGGATGGAGATCATCCAGCAGACGATGGACGAGACCGAGTACTTCAACGCCGAACTCGACGTCCGCGCGTTCGACGACCTTGTTCCGTTCCTCCTCGATCCCGAGGGCGCCGCGGCCAGCACCGACGTCGTCGGAATCGGCTGGACAGGCGGTTCGGACCCCGACGGTCACACCTACCAGCTGCTCCACTCCAGCCAGCACGTTCCGGACGGGTTCAACTGGAACCTCTACGAGAGCGACGAGATGGACCAACTCCTCATCGACGGGCAGACCACCCTCGGCGCCGAAAACCGGCGCCCGATCTACGATGACCTCCAGGAACTCGTCGCGGAGGAGGTCCCGATGGCGAACATGTGGACCGGCGATGTGATCGACGTCCTCAACCCGGCCAACGTCGAATCGATCGACCAGTGGAGCCCGCACCCGAACGCGAGCAACCGGTACAACACGCTGTACAAGCCGCACCTCGACCAGATCGTGTACCCGTCGGAGTAACGGTCTCGAACCCCGATAGCCCCATTTCACTTCGATGAGCCTTCAACGATTCGTCATTAAACGCGCCCTGATAACCATCCCGCTACTGCTCGGGATCTCCCTGCTCACCTTCGGGATGGTCCACGCCATCCCCGGCGACCCGATCGACTTCATCACGCTGTTCACCGAGCTCGACCCCGAGACGGAGATGGAGATACGAGCCGAGTACGGCCTCGATCAGCCGGTGTACATCCAGTACATCGACTGGGTCACCAGCGCGGCGACGGGCGACTTCGGCCGGTCCATCATTACCCGCGACCCGGTGATAAGCGAGATCATGGAGCGGCTCCCGTACACCCTCGTGATGGGGATCATGGCGTTCGGCGTCACGCTCGCCACGGCGATCCCGACCGGCGTGATCGCGGCGTACTACCGCAACACCAAGATCGATCAGGCCAGCCGCGTGTTCGCGCTGCTCGGGATCGCGATCCCGAACTTCCTGCTCGGCCTGCTGCTGCTCCTCGTCTTCGCGAGCTGGCTCGACCTGTTCCCCATCCTGCCGCCCACCAGTCAGGGGATCGTCAGCTACGACATGCTGGTGTACACCCTGCTGCCGGCGATCACCATCGGGACCGGCTCCACGGCTCTGCTGATGCGGCTGATGCGGTCCTCGATGGTGGAGGAACTCGACAAAGACTACGTCCGGACGGCGCGCGCGAAGGGGCTTCCCGAGCGGACGGTCGTCCAGAAACACGTCCTCCGGAACTCGCTGATCTCGGTCGTCACCGTGGCAGCCATCCAGGTCGCGTTCATCATCAGCGGCTCCGTCGTCGTGGAGATCGTCTTCTCGTACCCGGGCATCGGGCGGCTCCTCGTCAACCGCGTCGGCAACCGCGACTTCCCGGTGATACAGGCGATCGTCCTCCTCATCGGCGTCGCCGTGATACTCGCGAACTTCGTCGCCGACGTGCTCTACGCGTACCTCGATCCCAGAATCCGATACTAGATAATGTCAAGCGAAACCTCACAGCGGACGACGGAACGCGGACGAATACGGGTCTCCGGCTTCGACGTTGAGCGCGTCGAGTCCCGGGACCCGCTCTCCTCGTGGGAACCCGACCTCCAGTCGGAGGCGGGACGCGGGCGCCTCGAGTACGCGTGGCAGCGGTTCAAGCGGAACCGCCTCGCGCTGTTCGGCGCGGCCACCATCGTCTTCATGGTGCTGCTCGCGGTGTTCTCCCGTCCCATCTCGCTCCCGAACGGATTCCCGGTGCTGGCCGGACAGACGGTACAGCCGTTCTCGCTCGCGCCGGCCGACCCCGCGAACCAAGACGTGCTCACCGGCTACCGCGAACCGACCCTCGAGAACCTCTTCTCGGGGACCGCGACCGGACTGTACCTGTTCGGCGCCGACTGGGCCGGGCGCGACATCCTCTCGCGGGTGATGTACGGCGGCCGTTGGAGCCTCTCGATCGGCTTCATCGCCGTCGCGATGGCGCTGCTCGTCGGAATCCCGCTCGGTTCCATCGCGGGCTACTACGGCGGGAAGGTCGACGAGATCATCATGCGGCTCGTCGACCTCCTGTACGCGTTCCCGTTCATCGTGCTCGCGATCGCGGTCATCGCCGTCCTCGGCCGCGGCTACTGGGAGATGATCCTCGCCCTAGTCGTCGTCGGGTGGCTCCCGTACGCCCGCATCATCCGGGGCGAGATCCTCAGCGTGAAGGAGAACGAGTACGTCACGGCGGCGAAGGCGCTTGGCTCCCGCGACCGGTCGATCATCACGCGGCATATCCTCCCGAACGCGATGGCGCCGGTGATCGTCCAGGCGACGCTCAGCATCGGTACCACGGTGCTCGTCGCCGCGGCGCTCGGGTTCATCGGGCTCGGCCTGTCCCCGGCGAGCGCGGAGTGGGGCGTCATGCTCAACGTCGAGCAGGACGCGATCGCTCGCGGCCGCTGGTGGGCCGGGCTGTTCCCCGGCCTCGCGATCTTCGTGTTCGTGATGGCTATCAACCTGGTCGGCGACGGCGTCCGCGACGCGTTCGACCCGCAGGGCGACCAATCTGACACCGACACCGGGGGACTCCGCTGATGGCGATGCTCGAAGTCGAGGACCTCAACGTGCGGTTCTACACCGAGGACGGGGTCGTCAAGGCGACGAACGACCTCTCCTACCGCGTCGAGGCCGGCGAGCGGTTCGGCGTCGTCGGGGAGAGCGGCGCCGGGAAAAGCGTCACCAGTCTCGCCCTGATGCGGCTCATCGACGAGCCGGGCGTCATCGAGAGCGGGGAGATCCGATTCAAGGGGCGGAACCTCTTGGAGATGGACGAAAAGGAGATGCGCGAGCTCCGCGGCAACGAGATCGCGATGATCTTCCAGGACGCGGAGACCGCGCTGAACCCCTCATACACCGTCGGCGAGCAGATTTCCGAGGCGATCCGCTACCACCTCGGACTCGACGAGGCGGCGGCGCGCGAGCGGGCCATCGAGACGCTGGAGTCGGTTGGCATCCCGTCGGCCGCCCAGCGGTACAGCGACTACCCACACGAGTTCTCCGGCGGGATGCAACAGCGCGTCGTGATCGCGATCGCGCTGTCGTGTGACCCCGACCTGATCATCGCCGACGAGCCCACGACCGCGCTCGACGTCACCATCGAGGCGCAGATACTCGAACTGTTAGAGGAGATCGCGACCGAGTTCGACACCGCGATCCAGCTCATCACCCACGACCTCGGCGTCGTCGCCGAGTTCTGTGACCGGGTCATGGTGATGTACGCCGGCCACCCGGTGGAGATGGCGCCGGTCGAGGACGTCTACTACGACCCGCAACACCCGTACACGGTCGGGCTGATGAGTTCCATCCCGCGGATCGGCGACGACCGCGACCGGCTCCAGACGATCCCCGGGCGGATGCCGGACTTGATCGAGATGCCGCCCGGCTGTAACTTCCATCCGCGGTGCCCGTACGCCGAGGAGTCGTGTACCCGGGTGGAGCCGCCCCTCGTCGACGTCGAGACCGGCGAGCCCGCCGACCCGATCAACAGCGACGCGCAGGCCGCGGCCTGTCTCGCCCACACCGGCGAGCTCTCGGGCGAGCTCGACTACGAGGTGACCGTCCGCGGCGAGGACGACCCGGCCGTACCGGGCGACGCGCCGAGCTCGGCGGGGGTGAGCGACCGATGAGCGGCTCGGAGCCGCTCCTCCGCGTCGAGGGGCTCGAGAAGTACTACGAGTCCGAGAGCGACTTCATCGATCGGCTGCTCGGCCGACAGCAGAATGTGAAGGCCGTCGACGGCGTCTCCTTCGAGATCAACGAAGGAGAGACGCTCGGGCTGGTCGGCGAGAGCGGCTGTGGGAAAAGCAGTATCGGGCGCTCGATCCTCAGGCTCCGCGAGCCGACCGCCGGTTCGGTGTACTTCAAGGGGCAGGACATCACGACGCTCTCCGACTCGGAGCTCCGCGACCTCCGGAAGGAGATGCAGATCATCTTCCAGAACCCGCAGTCAAGCCTCAACCCGCGGCTGACGGTGAACGACATCATCGGGGAGGCGCTCGACATCCACGGGATCGAGAGCGGCGTCTCCCGCGACGCCCGGATCAAGGAGCTGCTCGACCGGGTCGGGCTCAACGCGAGCCACGCCAACCGGTACCCCCACGAGTTCTCCGGGGGGCAGCTCCAGCGGATCGGCATCGCCCGCGCGCTCGCCGTCGACCCCGACTTCATCGTCTGCGACGAGCCGGTCTCGGCGCTCGACGTGTCGGTCCAGGCCCAGATCCTCAACCTCCTCGAGGACCTCCAAGACGAGCTGGGGATCGCGTACCTGTTCATCGCGCACGACCTCTCCGTCGTCGAGCACATCGCCGACGAGATCGCGGTCATGTACCTCGGGAAGATCGCCGAGATCGGTTCCCCGGAGGAGCTGTTCGCGCCGCCCCAGCACCCGTACACCGAGGCCCTGCTGTCGGCGATCCCGGAGCCGGACCCGCTGTGGGAGGGCGACCGGATCCTGCTGGAGGGGTCGGTCCCCTCCCCGATCGATCCCCCCTCCGGCTGTAAGTTCCACACGCGGTGTCCCCGCGTCATCCCGCCAGCCGACTACGACTTCGAGCAGTCCGAGTGGCGCGCGGTCATGTCGCTCCGGCACCGCACCCGCGAGGCGGACATCGCCGTCGAGACGTTCGACGCCGGCGAGGCCGCGCTCATGGAGTCGCTCCGCGACGAGCTCGACCTCCCGCCGACGCTGTCGGACCCGGAGGCGGAGGAGGTGGTCCAGGAGGCGCTCCGACTGGTCGCGGACGAGGAGTTCGCCCGGGCCGCGTCCCTCCTCGAGGAGACGTTCGAGACCCCCTGCTCGACGGACGAGCCGGTGCTCCGTGAGACGGACGCCGGACGCGTCGCCTGCCACCTCTTCGATCCGGCCTACGAGAGCGGGCCGACCCGGGGGACGCCGACGGACGACGGCTCCGCGGCGGGGTCGGCCACCAGCGACGACTGACCGCGCTCCGTCGCCCCCATCGGCCCGGAGCGCCCCCGACGACACCCTTATTCCCGCGGGCGGGTACCCTCAGTCATGCCTCGATCACGGCGACGGGACGGCGTCGACCGCTCCGACGACGACCCGTTCCGGCCGAACGAGTCCGCCGAGCGCCACCACCCGCGCGCCGCCAAGACGCTCCCGGCGGCGACGCTGGCCCGGTGGCTCTTCCCGGCGCGAGTTCACCGGTGGGCGGTCTCCGTCAGCGTCAGCACGCCGACGACCGCCTACGAGCGGGGGGAGCCGGTGCCGGTGGCGGTCGAGTTCCGCAACCCGCTCCCAGTCCCCGTGACCGTCGAGACGCGGTCGCCCGTCCCCTGGACGTGGCACGTCGACGGGCACCGCGACGCCTCGAAGGTCCCCGAGCCGCTCCCGGACTCGCCGGCACAGTTCACGCTGGACCGCGGGGAGCGTAGGCGCTTCACCCGTCGGTGGGCGCAGAGCTTCCGGGTCTCGGAGACCGAGTGGAAACCGGTCGACCGCGGGGAACACACGATCGGTGCCGGCCTCGACGTGGCCAACGCCGCCGAGGAGGGCGTGTACGACGAGACGACGATCCGGATCGAGTGAATCGCTCCGGCGCCGTCGAACGCTTCACTCCTCGTCGCTCGGGATGTCGATCTCGGGCTGATGGTAGCGGTCGGTCGCGAGCTCCGCGACCGTCCGGAGGGCCTCGGTGAGGTCGTCGGACTCGTCGAGCGCGTAGTGGTCGGGGTCGCGACCCTCGACTCGATCTATCTTCAGGATGCCGAACCGTTTGAGTTCGTCAAGCGCTTCGTGAACGACGCTCCGGTCGACGCCCGCGCCCGCGGCGATCCGTTCGACCGGTAGCGGCTCGGACGCGTAGAACAGCGTCGCGACGACCCGCGCCCGCACCCGGTTCGCGAACAGGAGCGCGAGCCCGTTCTCCGCCACGAGCCGCGTGTACTCGTCGGTCGATTGCTCGTCCATACCCGCCGTTCACGAGCGAGCGGCATGACGGCTTCGGAACGGGCGGGGCCGCGCGCGCGCCAGTCCCCGCCGAGAGCTCGGACGACCTACGAGTGCTTCGCCGCCAGCACTTCGATCTCGTCGATCTGCGGGTCCTCGACGAGCAGTTCGTCGGCGCGGTCCAGCAGTTCCGCCGCGATCTCGCCGTCGAGGTGCGCCTGCCGGCCCGCCTCGTCGGGGAACGTGTCGAAGATGCCGAACGTGGTCTCGTCCAAGCGCAGCGCGAACCACGTCGTCGTCTGCTCCTCCGCCTCGGCCGCGGGGAGCGCCCCTTCGAGGAACTCGGCCACCTCGTCGGCCTTCTCGGGCTTCGCTTCGAGCCGTGCCTGAAGCGCGTACTCGGAGTCGGACATTTCGGTCGAAACGAGGGCTGCGAGGCGTAAAATCCCCGTGACACCGGGGATCCGGACGCGCGGCTCGACCACCGTCTGCGGCGGCCGGAACGGACCCCGCGGGCTCACCGCTCGCCGGCCTCGTCGCTCCGGCCCTCGGCTCCTGACGCGCGCACGTCGACCATCGCGCCGACCATCTCCACCGGCTCGTCGTCCTCGAACCGGACGATGCCCTGCGAGCGCACCGGCACGTACTCGTCGTCGGCGGTCCGCCAGCGGTACTCGTGCGCGAACTCGCCGTACTCCGCGTCCACGTCGTCGAACGCCGAGGGTTCCCCGGCCGCCTGGCGTTCGTTCAGGCCCCGTGCGACGGCGCGGTCGTCGGGGTGGACGCGTTCGAGCCACCACTCGAAGCCGTCCTCGCGGACGCCGGGCTGGTAGCCGAACTGCCGGATGCCGTCGCTGTACAGCGTCGCGCTCGTCGTCATGTCGCGGAGCCAGAAGGCGTCGGTCGCCGTGCGGGCGACGAGTTCGTACGTCTCGCTCAGTTTCTCCGCCCTGCGGGTCGCCCGCGCCCTGTCGACCAGCGAGCGGACGCGGTTCGCTAACACGGCGTACTTCGACCGCCCCCGTTCCTTCTGAACGTACGCGTCGACGCCGCTCTCGATCGCCTCCGCCGCGACGGCCTCGCTCCCCCGACCGGTGAACAGGATGAACGGTATCGAGTCGTCGACGGACCGGACGCGGTCGACCAGCTCCAAGCCGTCGATCTCCGGCATCTCGTAGTCGCTGATGACACAGTCCACTCGCTCCGCTTCCAGCCGGTCGGGGACCGCCGTCGGATCCGTCTCCGTCTTGACGGTGAGTGACTCGTCCTCTAAGACGAGGCACTCCGCGGCGAGGTCGACCAGACCGGAGTCGTCGTCCACATGTATAACGTTCACTCCGTCAGGTTCGGGGAACGGTAACTCCATGCTCGACTTCGGTTCGATCTATGGGGTCTTCCCCGTAATGACGCTTATGTCTTCAAGCACTAGGCCCGCTGGCACGACCGGCAGACGAGCACGCCCACGCACCGACCGGCGTCGTCAGACCGCCGATACGCCCGTCGGGGACCGTTTCTCCGTCGTCGCGTCTCGGGGCCACCGCGGGGCGAGAGAGCGGGAGCCGTCACTCCGCGTCGCGATCGAGGACCTCCACGTCGTACAGTCCCGTCCAGCGGTAGCGGCGGCCCTGCCAGTCGAACTCCGTCCGCGCGAGCCCGTAGGCCAGCATGGGGAGCGACGCGACGTAGGCCGGGACGGCGAGCACGAACGTCCACCGCCTGACCCCGAAGTAGGCGTACGCGAGGCCGGCGGCGGCCGTCACGAGCGGCACCGTCGCGAGCGGGGCCAGCAGCGTCCCGACCAGGACGGCGAGCTGTACCAGCGCGCCGAAGACAAGTCCGCCGGGGTCGACGTACAGCGCCGTCCGCGTCCAGCGCACTTGGCGGTCGAGCGTCTCCTCGAGCGTCCCGGAGACCGGCATCTGTCGGACGAGGTCCGGAACGGACTCGACGCCCTCGACGCGGTCGGTGAGCAGGGCGTCGTCGCTGACGGTCCGCCGGAGGTCCGCGGCGTACTCGTCCACGTCGACCGCCTCGCGGCGGAACGCCATCGTCCCGCCCCACGCGGTCGTGTCCAGCAGCGTCGTCAGCGCCGCGCCGATCGCGCCCGGCCCCTCCAGCGGTTTCAGCAGCGGGCCCTCGCTGACCAGAATGGGTGCGCTCGAGACGACGTGATCGGGCGGCGCGTCGGCGAGGTGACGCAGGACCCGCGGGAGCCACCTCGGCCCGTGCTCGAAGTCGGCGTCCGTACAGACGATGTGCTCGCCCGTCGCCCGTTCGAGGCCCGCGGCGAGCGCGTTACACTTCGCGGAACACCCCTCCGGCTCGCCGGCGACGACCACCTCCGCCGGCGTGCCCGCCGCGTCCTCGACCACCGGATCGTCGGGCCCGTCGCACGCGATGATGAACTCGCCGTCCCGCGGGACCTGCTCGACCAGTTCGTCGCAGGCCGTCGTCCACCGCCGGGTCGGGAGGACGACGCTCACGCTCCCGTCGACCGCGCTCCGGTCCGACATCCTCTACCCGTAGATACGGCCGGAGCTACATAGACGTCCGGCCGTTATCGGCGTGATACCTCTCGTCGCTCGCGGGTAACAGATGGAAAACCCCGCCTCGCGGATGCGGGAGTACAGGGCTGGCCTCGATACTCACGATCCGGTATCTCTCCACAGGAGGGCTATCTGGATAGATCCGCCGGCCCGTCCAGTCGGTGACCGTATCGCTCCGGAGAATCGCTCGACAGCAGACGCCGAGACTCCGTCGGGGGCTCCCCCGGAGCCCTGCGCTTTCGACGCTCAGATCGGGGAATTCAGCGTGCCGAAGTACACCTGCCACGCGAGGGCGGACTTGGCGACCAGACTCAGCAGGACGTAGCCCTTCTCCCCGAAGAGGTAGTCCTTCCAACGGGAGACTTCCAGATACTGTAGTGCCATGTTCAGCGCGAAGAGGTTGAAGAAGACGAAGATAGAGAGATAGATGTAAATCACGAACTCCGGAAACTCCCCGCCGCTGGACGTCACGGTTCCGACGAACGTGATCGCGATGACGACCCAGGGCACGAGACCGGCGAGGGTCCCCACCCAGTAGGGCGTCCAGTCGACGTCGTCGGTCGACTCGTTGCGCTGTTCCATCAGGAGCCCGGCGAGATTCATCACCGCGATGAGTCCGAACAGCGCAGTAAGCGTCCCGAGGTCCCAGACGCCGGCCAGCATGGCGATCACGACGATCATCAGCGAGGCGCTCACGGAGTACTCGTACCAGCGGTAGGGGTTCATCCCCCTGTCGAGGTAGTCGACGTACCGGTCGTACAGCACGGTCGCAATAGCCGCGTGTGCGAGCGCGGAAATGAAGAGAAACCCCGCCACGAGCAACGGGAGGTTGGCGTCGACGAACGCGACCGTCTCCGGGAAAATGGTCTCGGTCTGGGGGTTGAAACCGTACCTGGTGCGGGTGACCGGCCACAGCACCTCGGCGGCCAACACGACCATCAGTACCCCCTGTAGGAAGTGGAGAACCGCCATGACGCTGTTCCACAGTCGGAGCCGCGTGTCCCGCGCGGAGGGTCGGCCGTCAGAACCGGCCGTCGCTGCGGCGTGCGATCTTGCCATACGACCGGCTGCTACTTGAGCTATATTAGGTCTGTTGACAGGCGCGGCGTGTCATCGAGGGTGCCCCGCTGAACCCGCTCCGAGCCAATATTACCATCGAACTCCGGACGGTAGCCCTCCTCTCTCAGCGGGTACAAGCAAAATTCGCTGCCGCTCGTTCGCTTCGCTTCGAAAATGCGTGGATAGCAAGTCAGCCTCGGTACTCATAGGGCTCGTCGTCGCCGGGTGCCGAGTCCGGCTCGGAGCGGTAGTTCGTCATCGGCCGCTCGTCGCTAGTCGGGCCGGCGAATAAAAGGATCCGGCCGCGCCGTCAGTGCGACGAGCCGGCGTACTCGTTCCAGCGGTCGGTTCCGTTCGCGATCCGCCGGGTGTCGGACGGGTCGAACGTCGCCGCCGCCTGCGCGACCGCCTCGGCGGCGGTCGGAAGGTCGTCGCTCGCGGTCGATTCCGTGGATGGACCCGATCGGTCGGTGGCCTGTTCGGTCGGCGTCGCCTCGCGCGTGCTCGGACCGCCGGGACCGGTCGTCGTCCCCGCCGTCGAGCGTGCGTCAGTCGTGTACTACGGGCGGCACGGTAGGCGCAACGCGCGTATCCTTCATAATTGTTTATGTTAGTATGAGGATCGCCGCGGAGGGAACCGGGGTCGCCGAGGGTGTCGAGACGCGGAACGGCGCTCGGCCCTACCAGGCCGACCACGCGGTGAGCGTCTCGTCGCGGGCGTACACCCGCTTGAGGTCCTTCGCGTAGGCGAGGTCGCCGGGGTGGTCGAGCTTCTCGTGCCGGTACTCGGGCGCGTCCTCGCGGATCTGGAGCCCCTCGATCGTGAACTCCTCCTCGCCGAACTCCACCGTCTCGTCGACGGTGAACTCGTAGTCGCCGGGGACGTTCACGCGCAGCGACCGGGTCTGGTCCGCGTCGCCGTCCTTCGGATGGAGCGTGACCGGGACCGCGACGTTGTCGACCGCGCGGGTCCACAGCGTTTCCACGTCGGTGATGTCCGCCTCCTCGACGCGGTTCTCGGGGCCGAGTTCGATCCCCGTGATCCGCACCTGCATCAGCGCATCGTCGGTGTCGACGACGAACTCCTCGCCGGTGCCTACGTCGCCCTCGGCCGGCACGTCCATCGTCGTCGTGAACGAGTCGCCGTCCTGCGAGACGACGATCGTCACGGCGACGGTCTCCTCCTCGGGGATCTCGGTCTTGTGGGTGTGGTCGCACTCGGTACAGCGCACGGTGGCCTGCCCGCCCGGGCTGAGGACCTCGTGGACGGTCGGCTCGGCGGGCGAACACGACGGGCAGGGGAGCCCGACGCGCGCGCCGGCTTCGGTGTCGCTCATTGGGCGGTCGTATCCGCCGCGTCCGTAAATATCCGCCCCTGTGCGGCCGGTGTGGGTCGCGCTCGCGTGGCGCTCGGCGGCCGGCGCGGTAAGGAAACTGGTTTACCGGAGTCCGCGGAACGGTCGCCCATGATCGTACCCGGGTCCAGCTCGCAGCAGCTCGCGGCCGCGCTCGCGGCGGAGACGGGCCGGGCGCTCGCGACGCCGACCTACGACCGGTTCCCCGACGGGGAGCGGCTCGCGGCGGTGCCCGACTTCGACGCCGACGAGGCCGTGATCGTCGCCACGACCGACTCCGACGAGGCGTGGGTCGAACTGCTCCAGCTCCAGGACGCCGTCCGCGAGGCGGGCGCGACGGACGTGACGACCGTGATCCCGTACATGGGCTACGCGCGGCAGGACGCGTCGTTCGGCGACGGCGAGCCGGTCTCCGCCCGCGCGATGGCGCGGGCGATCTCGACCGGCACCGACCGCGTCTACCTCGTCAACCCCCACGAGGCGAGCGTCGCCGACTTCTTCGACGTCCCCGTCGAGGCGGTCGACGCCGCGGCCGCCCTCGCCGACCCGCTCCCGACGGACCTCGCGGACCCGCTCTTCCTCTCCCCGGACGAGGGGGCCATCGGCGTGGCCGCGACCGTCCGCGACGCGTACGGCGCCGGCGAGACGGACTTCTTCGAGAAGCACCGCGACCGCGAGACCGGCGCCGTCGCGGTGTCGCCCTCCGACGCGAGCGTCGGGGACCGGGACGTGGTCGTCGTCGACGACATCATCGCGACCGGGTCGACGATGAGCGAGTCGGTCGCCGTCCTCACCGACCGCGGCGCCGCCCGGGTGCTGACCGCCTGCGTCCACCCGGTGCTCGTGGCCAACGCGGTGACGAAGCTCCGCGCCGCCGGCGTCGACCGGATCCTCGGCAGCGACACCGTCGAGCGGGGCTGTAGCGTCGTCAGCGCCGCCCCCGCGCTGGCCGACGCGCTGGACTGACGCCGGCCGACTACTCTCCGTCGCCCGGCGCCGACGCCCCGTCTCCCTCCTTCCTATCTCTCTGCTCCCCGTCTCTCTCCTTCTTGTCGTCGACGCGCCGGATCACCTCGGCCGGGTTGCCGCCGACCACCGTCCGGGCCGGCACGTCGTCGACCACGACCGCGCCGGCCGCGACGACCGCGCCGTCCCCGACGGAGACCCCGGGCGCGATCACCGCTCGCCCGCCGATCCACACGTCGTCGCCGACCGTGACGGGGTCGCCGAACTCGCGGCCGGCCGCGCGCTCCGCGGGGTCGATCGGGTGCGTCGCGGTGTAGACGTGGACGCTCGGCCCGAGCAGGCAGTTCTCGCCGAACGCCACCGGCGCGACGTCCAAGACGACGCAGCCGGTGTTCGCGAAGAAGCCGTCGCCGACCCTGACGTTGTACCCGTAGTCGCAGCGGAACGGCGGCACGACGGTCGCGTCGTCGCCGACCTCGCCGAACAGCTCTCGGAGCAGGCGCTCGCGGCGCTCGGTCTCCGTCGGGGCGGTGGCGTTGTACCGGCGGCAGCGGTCCCGCGCGCGCCGCCGGTCGGCGACGAGCTCGGGCGCGGACGGGTCGTACGCCTCACCGGCCAGCATCCGCTGCTTCTCGCGTCCCATACGGCCCCCGGCGCGGCGATCGACAAAGAGCTGTCCGTCTCGGTGGAGCCCAACGCGGTCGACGCTCCGCGGCGCTCTGGGATGCGACTCACACGATCTTCATCATCCGCGTCTCGAACTTCCCGACGCGGACGCGGACCCACCCCGCGAGCTCGTCGTCGAGGTCGGGGTCGTCGGTGTCGACGCGGAGCGCGCGCACGTCGTCGAGCTTCGCCCGCGAGGCGACGATCCGCAGGTCGCAGCGCCGGATCACGGCCGGCGATATCTGCGGGTTGCCGCGGCCGAAGACGAACCCCTGCCCGCCGATGGGCGAGACGACGATCACGTTCTCCTCGCCGAGCGCGTCGAGGATCTCCGCCTCCGTCGCGTCCCGGACGACCGCCTCGCCGTCGCGCCAGACGTCGACGCCGATCGGCGACGGCTCGAAGCCGAGCTCGTCTTTGATCGCGCCGACCGTCGACCCCGGGCCGAGGACGAAGGTGACGCCCTCGCCGTCGCGCTCGCGGATGTCCGCCGCGACGCCCTCCGCCAGCGACTCGACGGTCCCGCTCGCCGTCTGCTTGGAGGACTGGAGGTCGTCGGCGACGGGCACGTGCGCGACCCCCCGAAGCTGCGGGTGGACCTCCCCCTCCCGGTAGGCGTCCTCGTCGATGTCCATCACCTCGCGGCGCTCGGTCCGCGAGAACGACGCGGCGACCTCCGCGGCGTCCTCCGGCGACACCGCGAACACCGACGAGTACACCTTCACGCCCGCCGGGACGCCGAGCATCGGCACCTCGGTGCCCTCCAGCGCCGTCGCCACGTCGGCGGCGGTCCCGTCGCCGCCGACGAAGAGGACGAGGTCGACGGGGTCCGTGGGCTCGATCTCGTCGGCGTCGCCCGCCTCGTCGTCCACTCCCGCGAACGCCCGCACGGCCGCCGCGGTGTGGGCCGCGGTCGTCGCCGTCGGGTCGGGCGTCTCGCCACTGAACGGGTCGACGACGCGGACCGGGTCGAAGCCGGCGTCGCGGACGGCCGACTCGCCCATCGGGCCCGCGGCCACGGAGACGACGGCGTCGGGCGCGACCGCGGCCAGGCGGTCGAGCATCCGCCGCGCGCGGTCCGGTGCCCGCGGCTCCGCGCCGCGCTCGACCGCCTCCGCCACCTTGCCGTCGGTTCCCTTCAGTCCGACGCGGCCGCCCATCCCGGCGACCGGGTTCACCGCGATCCCCACGTGCATGTCAGACGTTCGCCGCGCCGGCCCCTTAAGCGAGACGCGTCCGCCCGCGGCGCGGCGACTCCCGACGCCGGCGGCCCGGTGGGCCGACATATAAAATCCCGCAACACCGAGACACGGGACTCAATCGGTGTCACCCCGTAGGAGAAGGCGCCGGTGGAACGAGCCCGCCATCGGTGACCTGCTCGTCTCATCGGGACTGGATCCCTCCCGCGGTAGCTGCCACACGCCCACGCCTTCCGGTCCCGCTTTTGCGCCCGCACGACCCGACCGCGACAGCGCGCCGGCCGTGCGAGAATCAACGCTTAAGACGCCCCCAGAAGAACTCCGAGCTATGCTACTCGAAGCCGCCGTGACGGAGCCGCTGCCGATCAGCGCCACCGCGGGCGCGGTCCTGCTCGCGAGCCTCGCCCTCGTCGCCGTGTGGGTCGCGTACCTGTACCGCTGACCGGACCGGCGGGCGGCGCTCGTCAGGCGGTCTCGTCTCCCACCCCTTCTACCCGACCCTCGGCCGACCCCGACCCCTCCCCGACCGACCCCGACCCCTCCTACTCGGCCTCGTCTCCCTCGGTCCCGGCCCCTTCGAGCGGGGTCCCCTCGATCGCGTCGGCGTTCTCGCGGACCCACGCCGCGGCCCGCTCCGCCTCCGCCTCGCTCTCGGCGGTGATCTTCACGCTGACGACCTCGCCAGGGTAGGAGCCGACCCGCACGTCGAACCGCTCCCGGAGCGACGCGAACCGGTCGAGCAGCTCGCTCTCCGGCTCGTCGACGTCGACCGTGAGCACGTGGGTCAGCGTCCCCGCGAACTCGTCTTCGACCAGCTCGAACATCGCCTTCATCTCGTTCGGCACGCCCGGGAGGACGTAGACGGACTCGACGACCGCGCCGGGCGCGACCCCGGCCTCGTTCGGCAGCGGCCGGCAGTCGGCGGGGAGGTGCGTCGTCTCCGCCGCGAGGTCGCCGCCGCTGTACCCCCGCTCGGCGAGCCACGCGGCGGCCTCCTCGTTCTCCGCCAGGTCGCGGCCGAACGCGGCCGCGACCGCGTCCATCGTCACGTCGTCGTGCGTCGGCCCGAGGCCGCCGGTGACGATCACCGCGTCGTACTCGGCGTGGTACTCGTTGACGACGCGCGCGATCTCGGCGACCTCGTCCGGAAGGACGGTCACCCGCCGGACGTCGACCCCGCGGGCGTCGAGGCGGTCGCAGAGCCAGGTGGCGTTCGTGTTCTCGGTGTCGCCGACGAGGAGCTCGTCCCCGACGGTGACGACGGCGGCGTTCATACCAGACGAAAGCGGGGCGCGGTAGAAAAGCACCGCGGCGCGGGCCGACGCCGCGGCGACGGCGGCCGGTCGCCCCCGTCAGAGCAGGCCGTCGTCGTCGTCGTCCTCGTAGACGCCGAGGCCGAGGTCGCGCCGGCGCTCCCTGAGCGCCTCCAGCTGGCGGCGGAAGTAGAGCGTCCCGGCGACCGCGGCGACCGCGGCGACGATCAGGATGACGCCGAACACCACGAGGTCGCCCTCGCGGTACGACTGGACGACGATCGACCCGCGCGTCACCTCGTCCCAGACGATCCGGTCGCGGTCGCCGACCGTCTCGACCCCGTGGTCGCGCGGCGACACGTGCCCGACGACCGGCACCTCGGTGCTGAACTCCGGCGGCAGCGTCACGGCGTACGACCCCTCGACGTACGCGCGCATGCTGAACCGGCGGGGCGACCCGGCCCCGGAGAACGCGGCCTTCCCGCCGCGCATGTCGTCGGCGAAGCGGACCCACGTCTCGTCGGTCGTGCGCTCGATCTCGCCGCCGCGCTCGCGGAACTCGCTGCCGGTGATCACCTCGCCGTCGGGGTACTGGTAGCGGAACGCCTCGAACTCCAGCGGCTGGTCGCCGGCGTACGGCGTCTGTCGGTACAGCCGGATCTCCTCACGGTCGCCCACCGCGTACACGACGGTGTACGTCGCGTCGGTGGTGAGGTTGAACGCGGCGTCGCGGTCCGTGTCGAAGTCGTACGCGTGCGGCGGCTCGGCGTCGAGGGTCTCGTTGGTCACCTCGCCGCCGCCGGTCGCGTAACCGAGACAGCCGGCGCTGACAGCGAGGAGCGCGACCGTCGCCACCGCGAGCGCGAAGCGTCTGTTCACGTATGTCCTCCGTTCAAACGACGCAGCGCATCTCCGCCGGGAGGTACGAGCCGATGGCCGCGAGCAGCCCCGGCGGGTCGGTCCCTTCCGCGCAGACGATGCTCTGCTCCAATAGGCCGAGCCGGTCGACGGTGACGATGTCCTGCGCGTGGCCCGCGCGGTTCACCGTCGCGCGCGTCTCGCCGCGGGTCGCCGAGTTGACGTTCACCCGGCCGTCGCCGCGCTGCCAGTCGTACAGGCGGTCGCGCTCGGCGTCGGCGAGCCGGCTCTGGTCCGCCTCCGGGTCGCCCGGATCCCCGCCGTAGACGAACCGCAGCGGGAGGTGCTGGACGAGGCCGAACCGCTCGACGACCTGCTCCGGCGAGCCGACGCCGAGTCCCAGCTCGTCCGCGGGGACGAACACGTCGACGCCGGCGTCGAGGGTGAACCCCACGTCGTCCCACGACTCGAGGGTGCCGACGTACGTCTCGCCCGATTCGAGGCCGCCGTCGTGAGCGACGACCTCCCCCCACGTCTCCGCGAGGACGTTGCGCGCGACCGGGGCGTCCTCGCCGGTCACGTCCACCTGGACGAAGTCGTCGTCGCGGACGCCGACCTGCCAGTCGGCGTCGAGCTCGCCGACGTCGTTGGCGACGAGCGAGTTCATGCCGTCGAGCGCGCGGTCGCGGGCGTCGCCCTCGACGTAGCACTTCGTTGCGAGGACGACCATCAGGCGGTCACGTCCGCGTTGAGCTCGTCGCGCAGCTCCGCGATGCGCTGGTCCATCGCCTCGCGGAGCCGGTCGTTGTCCATCGCCTCCAGCGGCGAGCCGCACTCGGGGCACTCGAAGCCGAAGTCCATCGCCTCGCCGAACTCGAAGCGGATGGAACACACCTCACAGAGGTAGAACTCGTGGGTGCGCTCGTACTCCTCGCGTTCCTCTAAGGCGTCGAGCAGCCGGTACATCTCCTCCTGGAGGTTCTCCGGGATGTTGTCGTAGTGGAACGTCCACAGGTACGTGAGCCACCCGGAGTCCTCGTCGCGGACGCGGCGGTACGTCGCCAGGTCGTTCTCGTACAGGATGAACAGCGCGCGCCGCACGTCGTTGAGCTCCAAGCCGAGTTCCTCGGCCAGCTCCTCGTCGGTGACCTCGCCGTCGGGCGGCGCGGCCGCGACCGGCATCCCCGTCGGCCCCACCAGCTCGTGGAGGTACTTCTGGATGACGGGGTCGTTCAGTAGATCCTCAAAAGCCATTACGGGAATCTGGTGGTGGAATCGGGTTAAAACCTCCGAAAGGCGCGGTCGCGACGCGTTCCGTTCGGCCGAAAACCGGGGCCGGACCCACCCGCGATCGATCCGCGGGTCCGGCAGAGCTTTACGCGCCGTGGCTCACACTCGCCCGTATGACTGACTCGGTCGACGGCCGGGGGCGGCGCGGGCTCGGCGCCCTCGCGCTCCTCGCGGTCCCGGCGGTGCTGGCGGCGGTACCGCTGGTCCCGCTCGCCGCGCTGTTCGGTCCCGGCGGGCTCGGGCTCGTCCCGCTCGGCGCGCCGGGCGGATTCCTCGCCGCCCTGGTCGTCGGCCCCGCGCTCTCCGCGCTGCTCGGGCCCGCGCTCGTCGAGCGACGGATCGAGCGGCTCCCGGACGCCGACTTGGACGACCGCCGCGCCGACTTCGTCGCCGACCGCGTCGAGACGCTCGCGGCCGAGGTCGGCGTCGATCCGCCGGCGGTCACCGCGGTCCGCGTCGACGCCGCGAACGTCGCCGTCGCGGACGGCTACCGCGGCTCGCGGCTGGTGGTGTCGACGCGGCTGCTCTCGCTGCCGAAGGCCGACCGCGACGCCGCCCTGCGGCACGCGCTCGTCAGGCTCCGGTCGCGGCAGGCGCTGCTCGCGACCGCGACGCTCCCGGCGCTGGCGGCCGTCGAGACGGCGGCGCTGCTCGCGACTCTGCTCGTGGGACGCCGCGGGGACCGCACCGCCGCCGACCGCCGCGTCAACCGGATCCACGGGTACGAGCCGGACCGCGAGCGCGTCCCGTCGTGGGCGTACGCGGCCGCCGGCGTCCTGCTCTGGGCGGTGCTCCTGCCGGCGTGGGTCCCCGCGACGGTCGGAGACCGGCTCGGCGTGGCCGGGGGGCGCCGCGCCGCGGACGCCGTGGTCGCGCGCGCCGGGACCGAGCAGCGGACGGGGCTCGGGAACGCGGTCGCGTTCGCCAGCGACGCCGCCGGTGCCGGCGACTGGCCGCCGCTCCTCGACCGGCTCTCGCTCGTCTCGATGGCCGACGCCGAGACGGGTCGGGTCCGGGGGACGAGCCGCCAAGAGGCGCGGACGCGGCTCGCGCGGCTCCGCTCGAAGCGGACGCTGTAGGGCAGCGGTCCGGACGACGAGCGGTCCGGACGACGCCGTCCCGGTCAGGGCCGCGCCGGGACCTCCAGTCGGATCACCGTCCCGTCCTCGCCCGTCTCGATGTCGAACTCGCCGCCCGCCTTCGCGACGACCCAGTACATGAGCCAGATGCCGAGGCGGTCCGCGTGCGTCAGCGAGGTCTCGCCCGCCTCCAGGACCTGCGTCTCGTGGTCCGGGATCCCGGGGCCGTCGTCCGCGACCTCGATCGCGATCCACCCCTGCGGGCGGCGCTCGACGCTGACCTCGACCGACGGCGTCGCGGCGTCGTTGTGCTTCACCGCGTTCTCGGCCGCCTCGGAGACGGCGACGGGCAGGCCGACGGCCGTCGTCTCGATCGGCCCGTCGCCGGGCAGCGACAGGGTCACCGCCGCGTCCGGGTAGCGGCTGCGGAGCCGGTCTCTGAGCTCGACCAGCTCGTCGCGGAGGTCCATCGGGGCGTCGAGCCCGGGCGCGGAGACCGTCTCGTCGACGGTCTGGACGGCGCCCGCGATCCCCGTGAGGTCCGCTGCCGTCTCGGCGATGACGTCCAGCGACTGCCGCCGCGACTCCTCGTCGGGGTCGTCGCGGAGGAGGTCCGCGTACCCCTCGATGAGGTTCATCTTGTTCCGGAGGTTGTGGTTGAGCACTCGGGCCATCACCTCCAGCCGCCGCTCGCGGATCTTCCGTTCGGTGATGTCCGACTGGAACCCGACGTAGCCCGTCACCTCGCCCGCCGCGTCGCGCAGCGGCGCGATGGAGAGCCGGTTCCAGAACTTCTGGCCGTTCGCCCGGTAGTTGAGGATGTCGACCTCGACCGGTCGGTCCTCGTCGAGCGCCCGCCGTATCCTCGCCCGGGACTCGTCGCCCGTGTCCGCCCCTTGGAGGAACCGGCAGTCCTCGCCGAGCGCCTCGTCGCCGTAGCCGGTCAGCTCCTCGAACTTCTCGTTGTGGTATATCAGGGGGTTGTCGTCGCCGTCGCCCGCCCGCGCGAGAGTGATCCCCACCGGCGCCTCGTCCATCGCCTGCTCCTTGCGCCGCAGGTCCGCGACGGTCCGCCGGAACCGGAGCGACGTCCGCCGCCGCTCGACCAGGTTCGAGACGCGCGTCACGAGCGCCCGGCGTCCGACCGGGAGTTCGATGACGTCGTCGACGCGCTCCCACGCGGCGTGGCCGAGATCGGCCCGCGACCCCTCGCTCACCAGCAGCACGAACGGGAGGAACGCGGGGTCGGCGCGCTCGCGTCGGGCGTCGACCGCGTCCGCGGCGGCCTCGAAGGCCCCGGCGTCGAGGAGACAGCAGTCGAACTCGTCCGTCAGCGCGTCCGGCGACTCGGCCGTCCGGACCGCGTACCGCTCGGACAGCGCCTCGGACAGGAGCCCGCGGTCGCGGTCGGCGTCCATCAGCAGGAGGACCGTCGCGCGGTCGCGGTCGGGCGCTCGGTCGACGGGAGAGGCGGTGTCGTCGCGCGCGGCGCGGTCCGCGGACGCGTCCCCGTCGGAACGGCCCGCGGCCTCGTCGCCGTCGCCCGCCCCGGACCCCGGGTCCGACTTCGAGCCCATCTACCGTAGGTGAGGCGGGGAGACACTAAGAACTACCCCATATATATCACGGCCGGGTCCGAGTATCACGGTATGACACCGTCGCTATCCGAGCGGGCGTCGACCGGCGTCGCCGGCCTCGACGAGGTGCTGTCTGGGGGACTCGTTCCGACGCGGAGCTACATGGTCCGCGGCCAGGCTGGAAGCGGGAAGACGATCCTGGGGTTCCACTTCCTCCAGCAGGGCGTCGACGAGGGGGAGACGGCCCTGTTCGTCAACCTCGAAGAGGACCTCCGCGACCTGAAGGCCAACGCGGCCGCGCTGGGGTTCGACGCGGACGCGATCGAGTTCCTCGACCTGAGCCCGGGCGCGGACGCCTTCGTCGAGGACGAGTCGTACGAGGTGTTCGCGCCCTCGGAGGTCGAGCGAGAGCCGCTGACCGAGCGGATCGTCGAGGGCGTGACGGCGGTCGACCCCGACCGGGTGGTGGTCGACCCGCTGACGCAGCTCCGGTTCCTCCTCTCGGACGACTACCAGTTCCGCAAGCAGGTGGTCGGATTCATGCGGTTCCTGAAAGACAGGGGGGCGACCGTGCTGTTCACCGTCCAGAACACGCGGTCGCTCCCGACAGACGACCTCGAGTTCATCACGGACGGGACGGTCCGGCTCGACGCGGGGGCGTACGGCAAGACGGTCAGCGTCCCCAAGTTTCGGGGGTCGTCGACGCAGAGCGGGGACCACGCCTACCGGATCACCGACGCGGGAATGGAGGTGTTTCCCGCGCTCCAGCCCGGCACGCGGGACGAGGAGCTGGCGTTCGAGCAGGTCTCGTCGGGGATCCCCGAGGTCGACGAGCTGCTCCACGGCGGGATCGAGCGCGGCACCGTCACCATCGTGAGCGGCCCGACCGGCGTGGGGAAGACGACGCTCAGCACCCAGTTCATGAAGGAGGCCGCGGGCCGCGGGGAACGCTCCGTGATCTACCTGTTCGAGGAGAACCGGGAGACGTTCCTCGCCCGGTCGCGCGCGGTCAACATCCCCGTCGACGAGATGCTGGCGAAGGGGACGCTTCAGGTGACGGAGGTGGAGGCGTTAGAGCGGTCGCCACAGGAGTTCGCCCGCATGGTCCGCGACGAGGTCGAGGAGGAGGGGGCCGACATCGTCATGATCGACGGTATCTCCGGGTATCGGTTGACCCTGCGCGGCGAGAAAGAGCAGATGCTCCAGCAGATGCACGCGCTCGGTCGCTACCTCAAGAACGCGGGCGTCACCGGCCTCTTCATCGACGAGACGCGGAACGTCACCGGGGAGTTCCGCGCGACGATGGAGAACATCAGCTACCTCGCCGACAACATCCTCTTTCTCCGGCACTTGGAGGTCGACGGCGAGCTTCGCAAGGCGATCGGCGTGTTGAAAAAGCGGACGAGCGACTTCGAGCGGACGATCCGCGAGTTCAAGATCACGGAACACGGGATCAGCGTCGGCGAGCCGATGTCCGGCCTCCGCGGCATCCTGAGCGGGACGCCGGAGGTCGTCGAGCGAGACGCGGAGCGCGGCGACGCGGGCGAGTAGCCGCGGTCAGTCGCGGCGCTCGGACGCTCGGTCGTTCCCGGGGCTGTCGTCCCCGGCGCTGTCGTCCCCGGCGCTGTCGTTTTCGGTCCCCGCGTCGACCACCGTCTTTCCGGTCGCCTCCGGGACGACGCGCCGGTCCGCGTCCGCCCACTCCCGGTCCAGCTCCGCCCCGTCGAACAGGCGGTCGAGGAAGACGGCGAGCCCCGCGACCTCCGAGTGCGGCTGGTTCGTCACGCCCACGTTGAAGTCGGCGCGCTCGTACAGCGCCCACGGCACCTTCTCGCCGCCGACCACGACGAGGAGGTCGCGCGGCGGCGACGCCTCCCCGAGCACGTCCGGCTCGTCGAGGCCGACCGCCTCGCGGACCGCTCCCTCCACGTCTTGGACGCGCTCGCCGTACATCGTGAGGTGGACGACGACCCCCTCGAACTCCCGGACGATCGCCTTCTGGTCCTCGCGCAGTTCGACCGCGAACGGCCCGCCGAACCGGCCCGTGATGTCCCGGACCGTCTCGGCGGACTGGCCGGCGTTGTCGGGGAAGATCACCCGGTCGGCCCCGAGCGCCCGCGCCGTGAGCCCGACGTGCGTCGTCATGCGGTCGTCGCGCCCCGGCCGATGGCCGTACCGGAGGACGACGACCTCGCGCGCATCGTTCATGCCACGGGCTGGGAGGCCGACCCGGGTGTCGCTTTCGATGCGAGCGCCCCGCGGTCGACCCCTCGGGTCCGCGCCGGAGTCGCCAAGTTGATCCGCAGACGTGGATCGAACTGATCCGAAACCGGGCGAGGTAACCACGTAACTGAAAGCTTCATGTGGGAGGCGGTCGCGGTGTGACGCATGACGAGCGTCAAGGAGTTCCGCGTCGACGAGCCGGCGACCGCCGACGGACTCGGTCGGGGGCGGTTCGTCTTCACGGACGCCTACTCGGTGTTCGACTGGGGGCAGATGCCCGACGCCATCCCGCGCAAGGGGGCGAGCCTCTGCGCGATGGGCGCGTTCAACTTCGAACTGCTGGATAACGCGGGCGTTCCGACCCACTACCGCGGGGTCGCGGACCCGGGCGCCGCCGCGGACGACGGGGCCGAGCCCGACCCCGTCCCGCTCGTCGAGGCGACTGCGCCGCCGACCGAGATGGCCATCGACCTGACGCAGGTCCCCGACCTGCCGTACGAGGGCACCCACGCAGGATACGACTACGACGCCTTCCACGCCGCGGGCGGGGAGAACTACCTCGTCCCGCTGGAGGTCGTCTTCCGCAACCGGGTCCCGGTCGGCTCCAGCCTGCGGAAGCGCGCGGAGCCCGCCGACCTCGGCCTCGACGACCTCGGCGGGTCCGACGGCGAGTGGCCCGACGAGCCGGTCGACCTCCCGGAGCCGGTCGTGGAGTTCTCGACGAAGTACGAACAGCAGGACCGCTACCTCGCCCGCGCCGAGGCGGACGCGATCGCGGGGGCCGCCGACGTCGACGCGCTCGAGGCCCTCGCGCGCGACGTGAACCGCGTCGTCACCGAGCGCGCCGAGGCGGCCGGGTTCGTCCACGAGGACGGCAAGATCGAGTGCCTCTACGCCGACGGCGAGCTCCGGGTCGCGGACGTCGTCGGCACCTTCGACGAGAACCGGTTCTCGTACGGCGGCCGCGGGATCTCGAAGGAGGTCGTCCGCCAGTGGTACAAGGCGAACGACCCCGGCTGGGTCGAGGCCGTGACCGAGGCGAAGGCCGCGGTCGCCGACCGCGACATCGACGACTGGCGCGAGCTCTGCGAGGCCGACCCCGACCCGCTCCCGCCGGCGGTCGTCGACGCGGTCTCGGCGCTGTACGCGGCCGGCACGAACGCGTACACCGACCGCGGGTGGTTCGACGTCCCCGACGTCGGGGCGGCGCTGGACGCGGTCGACGATCTATAAGACGCTCCCGAGAACAGGGGGGCGACCCTCGAACCCTCACGATCGAAGACACGCGAGGGAACCTCTTTACCGCCGACGCGCGTGGGTTCGCGCATGTCCACCGACGCCGACTTCGGGGAGCAGCTGGAGACCCGGACCGTCGCGTACCTCGACCGGATCGACGACTGCGTCGCCCTCCTCCCGCGGGCGCTCGACGAGTACGCGAGCGGGGGCGCGTACGACGAGACGGTCGACGAGATAGCCGCCGTCGAGAGCGAGTGCGACGAGCTCGTCCGCGGGCTCACGGCGCTCATCACCGACGCCGGACCCGACGACATCGGCCTGCTGAACACGCGGATCAACTTCAACGAGTCCGCGCTGCTCGACTTCTACAACGAGCTCGACGTGGTCGCGAACCACACCGAGCGGATCGTCCAGGAGGTGGCGATGATGCGCCCCGACGCGGGCGTCGAACCGTTCGCCGACATGCGGGAGATGGCGACGCGGATCGCCGAGATGACCGCGGTCCTCGGCGACGTGGTCGAGGGGTTCGTCAGGGGGCTCGCGCGCGCCGACGCCACCGAGACGCTCGCCGCGGGGATCGAGTCGATCCGCGCGCTCGAGAGCGAGTGCGACGACCTCCGCAACGACGCCATCGCGACCGCGTTCGCCGACGACGCGGTCGACCAGCCGCTCGTCTACCGCGAGCTCGCGATCCTGCTGGACGAGCTCGCGAACACGATCGAGGACCTCACCGACCGGATCGTCGTGATCGCGAGCAAGGAGCCGGGGATCGTCACGGACGCGGACGGGGAGTAGCCGAGCCGGCTCTCGACTCGCCGTCGCGTCGCCACCTTCGCCTCACCGCCGTGCCCAGTCCAGCATCCGCGCGTAGAAGGGGTCGGAGCCGAGTGCGCCGGCGTCGCCCACGATCGTCAGCTGCTTTTTCGCACGGGTGAGCGCGACGTTCACGCGGCGGTGGTCCTCGAAGATCGGGCCGTCGAGGTCGCCGGTCGCGACGAAGGAGACGAGGATGACCTCCTTCGAGGAGCCCTGGAAGCGGTCGACGGTGTCGACCGTCACGTCGGTCCGGCGGCCGATCTCCGCGACCTGCGCCCGGAAGGGGGCGATCACGCCGATGTCGTCCGGGTCGACGCCCGCGGCGACGTAGGCGTCGACGATCGCTGCGACGCGCTCGGCCTCGCGGACGTTCCGGTTGCCGTCGCGCTCGCCGTCCGGGTCGACGAACCCGACGCCGCCGGTGAGGTCGGGCGCGAGCGCGTCGGGGTCGACGCCGAGGTCGGCGAGCGTCTGCCCGGCCACCTCGGGGGTCGCGGGGCGGAGCGCGCCGTCGTAGAACTCCGCGGAGGCGAACGCCTGGATCCGTTGGCTCATCCGGTACTGGCGGTCGAGCATGACGCTCGCGTCGGGGTACGCCTCGATGAGCCGCTGGAAGAGCGAGGTCCGGAGGTCGTTCTCCGCGCGGACGACCGGGGGGAGCTGCTCGTGGTCGCCGACGAGGACGAACCGGTCGGCGAGGTTGATCGCGGCGTGGGTCCCGGGCTCCGTGAGCTGGGAGGCCTCGTCGACGAGGGCGACGTCGAACTCGCACTCGCGCATGACGCGGGAACCGCAGGCCGCGGTCGTCGCGGCGACGACGGACGCGTCCCGCAGCTCGGCCGCCTTCGCGTTCGGCTCGCCGCGCTGGACGAGCCGCACGTCCCGCATGTCGTCGCGCACGCCGGTCTCCGTCCCGACCCGGAGCACGTCCTCGAACCCTTGACCGCGGAGCGCCTCCAGCGCGTTGTCGACCGCGCGGTTGGTGAACGCGGATAGCAGCACCCGGTTCCCCTCCGCGACCAGCGCGCGGATCGCCCGGGCGATGGTGTACGTCTTCCCGGTGCCCGGCGGGCCGTGGATCAGCGCGCAGTCCTCGGCGTCGACCGCGAGCTCGACCGCCTCGTTCTGCGCCGCGTTGTTGTCGATGTAGGCGTCGGGCGCGTCGGCGGGGCGGTCGGCCGGCTCCCGGAACTCGGGGTCTCGCCGGCCGAAGATCACGTCCTTGCGGTCGGGGTCCCCCTTCAGCACGGCGTCGTGGAGCGCGGTCAGCGAGCGGTCGACGGAGATCTCGGAGGGGTAGACGTCGAGCCGACGCAGCTCGACGGGCTCGTCCGTCTCGACGACGACCTCGTCGCTCCCGAGCACGGTGATCCGACCGAGCTCGGCGTGACCGGAGACGGGGTCGCCGTCGCTCGCGAGCGCCACGTCGCCCTCGCGGAGCTTCGAGACGGCGTCGCCCGGCTTCCGGGCGCGGAGCTCCCAGCGGGCGTCGTCGATCTCGGTCTGCGCGACCGGCTCCAAGCCGATCAGCGCGCGGTCGTCGGCCGCGCGCTCCTCGGGCGTCTGCTCCCACAGCTTCCGGTACTCCGCGTGGGTCTCGCGGCGCTCCTCCTCCAAGGCGACGTAGAAGCGGTCGAAGTAGTCGCGCTCTTCGTCCGGGATCGCCGTCCCGATCTGCCCCGCCTTCGACTCCTGGTCGAGCCGGCCGGAGACGACCATACAGGCGTCCTGCTCGAAGCAGTAGCTACAGGTCGCGTCGGCCTCGTACCCCGTCGGCACCGTGGGGCGCTCCCCGGGGTCGTTGAGGCCGCGCCACTCCATCGCGGCGAGGGCGTTGCGCTCGCGGACGACGAACTCCAGGAAGCCGCGCCCGACCGTGAACTCCTTGGCGGGCGCGAGGTCGCCCGACTCCTCGTTGCGGTCCAAGGCGGTGTTCTTCGTGTACAGCAGCGTCCCGATGTCCGGGTCGACGCCGCGCTCGTCGAGCATGAGCGCGTAGCAGGCCGCCTGGACCTTGTCGTGGAACCGCGGCTCCCGCTTGGTGTTCTTCCCCGTCTTCAGTTCGACCGGCGTGCCGCGTCGAAGCGCGTCCGCTCGCCCCTTCAGCCCGAAGGTGGGCGAGATGAGCGTGAACTCCGAGCGCCACGTGTCGTCGTCGCTTAGGGTGCCCTGCGCGAGCCACCCCTCGACGGCGGCGGCGTTGCGCCGCACCTCGTCTTCGACCTCCGCGGTCTCGTAGCCGAGGAGGCCGAGTTCGAGGCCGGCCTCGGCGACGCGCTCCTCGACCGACGCCTCCAGCTCCATCCCGCGGAGCAGGTCGCCGAACACCTCGTGGACGACGGTCCCCTTGACGACGGGGTAGTTGAGCGGGATCCCCGAGAGCTTGTTCAGGTAGTACATCCGCGGGCACTGGACCCACGAGCGGATCCCCGTCACGTCGACGAGGAAGTCGGGCTCGAGGACGACCCACGACTCGTCGGTCGTCGCGTACCCCGTCTCTCCCCGATACTCGTCTTCCTCGGGATCGGTGACGAGCAGCTCCATCCCCGGTTCGGCGTGCCCGGCCGTCTCCGTCCACTTCCCCCACAGCGTCACGTCGACCGGGTCGCCCGCGCCGCGGTCGGGCCGGATCCGCACCTCGCGGAGGTCGCGCTCGCCGTACGACGTCGACACCGTCCGCGCCTCCCCGACGGAGACGATCGGTCCCCGAACGTTCACGTCCCCGCTCGGCGGCCGCACCGAAAAACGCTGTCGGTGGGCGGGGTGGCAGGCGACGGACGCCGTCGACGGGTCGCGGCGCGAACGCCAGTCGGCCCCGCCGCCACCGACACGCTCTTGCGCTCGCGTTCCCGAACTAGCGACGGACATGCGCGTACGAGACTGGGACGACATCCTCGCGGACGTCGCGAGCGACTCGACCGACCCCGACGGCTGGCGCGCGGTCGCCGGCTCCCGCCGCGGCGGCCTCGGGGAGGACCTCTACTTCGGCCACCCGAGCGTCGGTCTCTACCACCTGAAGACGTACGCGAAGAACCCCCGCGACCTCCGCGGGGTCGGGGCGCAGGTCGCCCGCAAGGTCGACGACGGGCTCGACCCGCTCCTCCCGGACGCCGAGAGCGACGGCCGGTTCGCGGTCCGGTCCGCCCCGGAGGACGAGGACCACGCCGAGGAGATGGCGACCCGGCTCACCGAGACGCTGCGGGTCCACGCGGAGGCGCCGACCGACCCGGACCACCTCTTCGAGGACGTGATGGAGGCCGTCGAGTCGCCCGCGTTCGGCCCGATGGAGTACGAGTTCGACGGACGACCCGACGAACTCGACGAGCTCTCCGACACCTTCGACGAGGCCGAGGAGCTGCTCACCAGCGAGCTCGACGACCTGATCGAGGACGACGACGTCGACCGCGGGTTCCACTGAGCGGCGGCGGGACTCCCGCGCGCCGCGGCGGGCCGAGCGACGTCGGACCCGCCGCATCGGTTTTGTCGCTCCGCCGCCAATGAGGCGTATGAGTGTCAAAGAAGACACGGCGAACGGCCTGATCTCGCTCGGCATCGGCGTCGCGGTCACCTGGTTCGCGGCCGACGACGGCGACCACGACACCACCGACCTCCTCCTCGCGGTCGCGATCAGCTCCTTCCTCTCGGGCTACTTCACGAGCTACTTCGCGAAGTGACCCGCGGTCGGCGACGACCTCGCCGCCTCAGATCGCCGTCACCCACGCCCGGTACTCCGCGTCGAGCTCGTACACCTCTCGGAAGGCGCGCTCGACGAACCCGGCGACCCGGTTCGCGTCCGACCGCGCGGTGACGACCGCGTTCGTCCCCTCGGCCTCCTCCGGACTGACGAGCTCGTCGATGCGGAACTCCGGGAACTCCGAGAGCAGGGCCTTCAGCCGCTCCAGCTCCTCGTCGGTACAGTCGAGAATTAGCTCCGTGCCCGCGAGCTGGATCCACGGCGGAACCTCGCCGCCGTCGGTGTCGTCGCTGTCGGGGTCGACGTCGACGGTCATCACGTCGCCGGAGCGCGCGCGGTGCGCGGCCGCGGCGTCGGCGAACAGCTTCAGCCGCTCGTCCTCGGACGCGGCGTCGAATCGGGTCATACCCACGCTCGGCCGCGACGGGGCTTAAAAATCCGGACTCCGCGGCCGTCGGCGGGCCGAGCCGGGCTTACTCCCGCTCCGTCTCGCTCAGCACGTCGCCGACGATCGAGCGCGTCCGCTCGGCCTCTGCGAGCCGCTCGTCGGCCTCGCCGCGCTCGATCAGGGCGAGGTCCCCGTCGTCGAGCGCGTGGCGCACCTCCGCCGCGCGGCGGAGGCGCTCGTACTCGTCGGTCCGCGCGAGCTCGCGGACCGAGCGGAGGGTCGCGACCGCGTCGTCGTCCGCGATCCGCCCGACGAGCGGGACCAGCTCGTCGATCTCGTAGGCGAGCTCGTCGCCCGGCTTCGGCGGCCAGTCGAGCGTCAGCGGCTCGCCGTCGAGCCGTTCGAGGTACGTCCGGTGGACCGCGACCGCCGTGCGGAGCGCGCCCGGGTCGTCGACGTAGTGGTCGAGCTTCGAGTTCGTGTAGTCGGCGTACTCCAGCAGCGTCGCGGGCGGCTCCTCGCCGGCCGCGTGCGTCTCGACGTACTCCGCGAGGTCGGTCGGCGGCACGTCGACGTCGACGAAGGGAGTCGCGTCCGCGCGGTCGAGGAAGCCGAACACCTCGCGGGCGGACGCCGAGTTGAAGAACTCCCGGAACGCCTCCATCACCGCCTCGTCGTACGAATCGATCGGCCCGCGGAGGCGGTCGAGGTCCGCGTCGAGGTCCGCGTCGGCCATGTCGGCGACCTCCCGGAGCTCCTCCAGCCGCGACTCCAGCCGCTTGCGGGCCTCCTTGGCCGCCTTCCGGCCCGCCCGGTAGTCGTCGACCGCGTCGTCGTACGCCTCCAGGAGGTCGACGAACTCCCCCGCCGGCTCCAGCGCCTCGCGGGCGGTCGCGAAGTCCTCGTCGGAGAGGCGGCGCTTGTCGACCGCCTCGTCGGCCGCCTCGAACGCCTCGGCGGCGGGGAGGTCGTCGTCGACGTCGACCGCGTCGCCGAACTCGCCCCGGAAGCGGACGTACGACTCGAAGTCGCCCGACCCGACCGCGTCCTCCTCGTACCGGTCGAGGATCCGGTTCGCGCGGCGGTACGCGTCGGCCGCCGCCTCGACGCGGTCGCGGCCGTAGCCGTCGATCCGCGACTCGATCCGGCGGAGTTCGTCGTAGCGCTCGCGGAGCCGCGCGGCCGCCTCCCCGGCCTCGCGGACGGGGTCGTCCGCCTCGTCCTCGGCGACGGCTTCGGCCATCGGTCAGTACACCTCGTCCGGGTCGAAGACGCGCTCGCCGACGTTCTCGCCGTCGACTGTCCGGTGGAAACACGACCGGTGGCCGGTGTGACAGGCCCCGCCCGCCTGGTCGACGAGGTACAGCAGCGCGTCGGCGTCGCAGTCGACCCGGACCTCGCGGACCGACTGGGTGTGGCCCGAGGTGCTCCCCTTGTGCCAGATCTCCTCTCGGGATCGGGAGTAGTAGTGCGCCTCGCCGGTCTCGCGGGTGCGCGCCAGCGCCTCGGGCGAGACGTACGCGAGCATCAACACCTCGCCGGAGTCGGCGTCTTGGGCGACCGCCGGGACCAGCCCGCTCTCGCCGAAGTCGACCTCGATCGACCCCGTCTCCGCGTCGGCGTCACTCATGGCTGTCCGGAGGCGTGGCGCTCGAATAGTCCTTGTGCCTGCGCTACCCGCGCCGCAACACGAGCGCGTCGCCGTCGGCGTACGCGTCCGGCCGGCGCTCGACGACCGCGAAGCCGAGCGACTCGTACAGCGCGAGGGCGGCGTCGTTCTCCGGATGCGCTTGGAGCGTCACCGGCCCGTCGGCGTCCGCGATCGCGGCGCGGAGGAGCCCGCGGGCGCGCCCCTCCCGCCGGAACTCGGGCGCGACGACGAGCTCCGCGACGTGGACCCCCGGCCGGTTCGGCGCGTCCACGGGGAGCAGGTAGCCGACGACGCGCCCCTCGGCGACGCTGACGCGCGCGGCCCCCACCGCCAGCCCGTACTCCAAGAGGTCCGGGCTCGGCTGGCGGAGGTGCGACTGGAGCTCGCGGATCCGGTCGGCGTCGGCGGTGCGCCCCGGACGGACTCTGGGGTCGGGACCGTCCCGTCCGTCTCCGTTCGGTCCGCCCGCGTCCGTCCCGTCGCCGTCGCGTCCGTCCCCGGCGTCGGAGTCGCGCTCGCCCGCCATCTCACACCACCGCCCAGAGCGTGACGGCGACGACCGCGCCGCCGAGCGTCGCGAGGAAGTTCACGGTCTGGTTGCCGATCCGGTCCCCCTCGATCAGCGCGCCGAGGAGGCTGTCGAGGGTCATGCCGGCGACGCCCGCGGCGACGACCGCGCCGCCCGCGGCGACGCCGCCGGGGACGACGGGATCGAGGAGCGGCGCGCCGCCCGCGGCCAGCACGCCGACGAGCAGCGCGCCGGAGAGGCCGGCGAGCTCGCCCTGCCAGGTGATCGCCCCGTCCGTGCCCGGCTCGACGCGGCGGAGGGTGGTCACCAGCCGCGGTCCGTCGTAGAGGCCGCCGATCTCCGAGGAGAGCGTGTCGGCCATCGCGGTCGCGGTCGCGCCGGCGAAGGCGAACCCGAGCGGCGCGGCCGGGACCGCGAGGTGCGGCGCGACCGCGTAGCCGATCACCGCCGCGAGCGCGACCGCCGAGTTCGCCAGCACGTTGCCCGTGCCGCGGGCCCCCTCGTTCTCCTGGGCGACCCCGCGGGCCGCCTTCTCGTCGAACCGGTACTTCGAGGCGAGCCCGCCGAACGCGTAGAAGGACATGAGGGTGAGGAACCACCCCACGCCGCCGAGGACGACCGCGAGCAGCGCCGAGACCACGCCGGTGAGCATCCCGGCGACCGAGGCGGTGCCGATGGCGAAGGAGACGTAGCCGAGCGCGCCGGTCACCGCGAGGCCGACGACGATGAGGGGGGCGTCGACGGTCGGTTCGAGGGCCATGAACCCCCAGGTCACGAACGCGACGAGTATCGTCGTGATGTGCGCGTCCCGGGAGAACACCAGCGAGCGGACGAGCGCGGCCGTCAGCGCGGCCGCGGCCGCGAGGAACGTGAGCAGGGGGACCGTCGCGCCGTCGACCGGCGCACCGGTCTGGAGCCGGACCGCGATCTGCCCGACGAGCGCGCCGACCGTCCCGGCCGCGACGTAGCCGGCGACGAGGGGGAACTCGTCGCCGGTCCGGCGGGAGACGAGCGTCCGCCCGAGGCGGCCGACGCCGACGGCGAGCGCCGCGGCCGCGAACGCCTCGTACGGCAGCGGGGCGCGCGGCAGCGACGCGAACAGCGCGAGGCCCGCGCCGGCGAGCGCGAAGGAGACCAACCCGTAGAGTCGCTCGGCCTCGCGGTCGCCGGGGAGCGCGAGCGTCTCGAACCACTCGCCGTCGCGGACGCCGAAGAACGCCGCCCCGGCGACGGCGAAGAACGGCACCGCCGCGGCCTCGTCGAGCGCCGGCGCGAGGGCCGCGACGGCCGCGACCGCGGCGAAGATACCCGCGCGTCGGAGCCTCCGTATCACACCCTCGGCTACCCGCGACGCCCACTTAACGGTCCCGACAGCCGTCGGGTGGTCGCGGGGAGTCGAACGCGGTCCGAACCGCAGAAGCTACCGCTCGTCAGTACCGGTACTCGTTGAACTGGACCGCGTGTCCCTCCAGCACGCGCACCGACTCCTCCGGATCCTCCTCGTCGTCTCCGGTCCGGCCCTCGTGTGAGTCAACCTCTCTCATGTGAGTGCGGTACACTCGCTCACATATAACTGTTTTCCACGCAGTGAACGTTATTCCCGCGCTCGCGGCGGCGCTCAGCCGATGACGCGGTCGATCTGGCCGAGGTGGTCGAGGACGTGGTCGGGCGTCACCGCGGACGCCTCGAGGGTCGCCTCGTCGGTGACGCCGGAGCGGACGAGGACGGTGGTCATCCCGGCGCGCTCGCCCAGCGCGATGTCCGTGTCGAGCCGGTCGCCGACCACGAGACACTCCTCGGGGGGGTAGGGGAGCCGCTCGCGCACCATCTCGATCGCGGTGTCAGAGGGCTTGCCGAGGACGGCGTCTGGCTCGCGCTCCGCGACGCCCGCGACGGCGTTGATGACCGCGCCCGATCCGGGGACGTCGCGCTCGGGGGCCGGGATCACCACGTCGGGGTCGGTGCCGATGAACGGGATGTCGCGTTCGAGGGCCCACATCGCCGTACAGAGGTCGTCGTAGTCGAACTCGCGGTCGATGGAGGCGACGAGCGCGTCCGCCGCGTCGACGTCGTCGGTCGTCGACAGCCCCGCGGCCGCGAACTGGTCGAGCAGCCCCGCCTCGGCGATACAGAGGAGGTCGTCGCCGCGGTGGTGCTCCCGCAGGTACCGCGTGGTGACGCTGCCGGCGGTGAAGACGCGGTCGGCGTCGACGTCGTACCCCGCCGCGCCGAGGCGGTCGACGTACGCCGGCGGCGCCTTGGTCGGGTTGTTCGAGACGAACAGCGGCTCGATCCCGGCCTCCCGGAGCCGCCGGTACCCCGCCGGAGCGCCCGGGATCGGATCGTCGCCGCGCACGACCGTGCCGTCGACGTCGATGACGGCCCCGCTGAAGTCCATACCCGACGTGCGAGCGCCACGGCCGTAGGGGTTGCGCCCGGGGGACGAGGGGACGCGAGGGGGGCCGTCCCCGACGGCGTCCAGGATCACGAATACGGTACCGTTCACACCTTCGGGATAACGGAAGGGTAAAACGGCAGCGCTCCGTATCGGTCTCCACTGTGACGACGACCCAGGTGACCCTCGTCCAGATCGACAACTACGGGCCGTGGACGACGACGCCGGAGCCGCGCCGAGAGATGGACCTCCAGACGCTCCAGTCGCGGCTCTTCGCGGACGTGGCCCAGTTTCTCGGGCACCGCGACGCCTACGTCTTCTTTACGCGCTTCGACAACATGATCGCGGTGACCAACGGGGTCGACGGCGCGGCCCACGCGACCCTCCAGGAGTCGATCGGCAACCGCTACCCGGTCAGCGTCAGCCTCGGCACCGCCGTTGCCGAGCGCCCCGTCGACGCCCTCGAAGCCGCGAACCGGCGGCTCCAGACCGCGGGGAGCGCCCAAGACGAGAGTCGGACCGAAGTGCTCGCCGGCGAGTACCTCTCCGAGACGGACCGCTCGGACCTCCAGATCGCGCACTTCGACGTGGTGAACGCGACCGGGAAGTACACCGACCGGCTCAACGAGTACGACACGTTCATCAACATCGAACGGGCGTTCGGCTCGCTGATGCGCCACCTCCGCGAGGCGCACGGCGCGCTCTCCTTCTTCGTCGGCGGTGACAACGTCGTGGCGGTCTGTCCCGACCTCCCCGAGTCGGCGTTCTCCTCGGCCGTCTCGCACGTCGAGTCCGACGTCGACATCGAGCTCCAGGTCGGCGTCGGTCGCGGCGCGTCCGCCCACGAGGCCGGCTTCGCCGCCAAACACGCCCTCGAGGACTGCCGGCACGCCGGGACGAGCGTCGAGCTGTTCGGCGCGCCCGCCGCGGGCGACTGATCGGTTCGCCGCGGTGGTGGTCGACGCTACCACCTCATCAGAGAATCAACTCTGATAATCGCGGTGCGAGATTTTTATACACCGGTCGGGAAGTCCCGGTTAGCATGTCAGAGGAGATAGTGTTCGTCTGTACGGCGGACGGCTGTGACGAGGGCCCGTGGGAGGGCTCGCACGACGCGATGGCACACTGCTCCGAGCATCCGGACCACGGGTACACCGGGATGCCGCGGTCGGAGATCGACCCGTCCCGCGAGGTCATCCCCGCGACCGCGACGCGGAAGCGCGACAACCGCAACCTCCAGCACAAGGGCCACCCGAAGGGTGCGCACGCGCAGGACGACTGACCGATCCCGACGGGTGCGCCGCGCCGCCGGCGTCCGCCCCAGACGCCGCCCCCGACTTCCCGTTTTCGTTAATCGGCGCACCGAGCGCGCACCCTGCTGAACCGACCGTCTCCTCCTCTCGATCCGACGCCGTTTATCAGCGGGCCGGACGTACGGGCCGGTATGGTCTCGGAGATCTTCGATCCCGACGCGTGGGAGTCCGTCACCGACGAGTTCGACGACATCACCTATCACCGCGCCGTTGACGTCCCCGCGGTCCGGATCGCCTTCGACCGCCCCGCGGTCCGCAACGCCTTCCGGCCCGGCACGGTCGACGAGCTGTACGCCGCGCTCGACCACGCGCGGAAGCAGGCCGACGTCGGCTGCGTCCTCCTCACCGGGAACGGCCCCTCCGAGAAAGACGGCGGCTGGGCGTTCTGTTCCGGCGGCGACCAGTCCGTCCGGGGCGGCTCCGGCTACGAGTACCGCGACGACGACGAGGCGGGCGACGACGACGACGACCTCGTCCGCGAGGCGCGGGCGGGGCGGCTCCACATCCTCGAGGTCCAGCGGTTAATCCGGTTCATGCCGAAGCCCGTCGTCGCGGTCGTCCCCGGCTGGGCGGTCGGCGGCGGCCACTCGCTCCACGTCGTCTGCGACATGACCCTCGCCAGCGAGGAGCACGGGAAGTTCCTCCAGACCGACCCCGACGTCGGCTCGTTCGACGGCGGCTTCGGCTCCGCCTACCTCGCGAAGCAGATCGGCCAGAAGAAGGCGCGCGAGGTGTTCTTCCGCGGGAAGACCTACTCCGCCGAGGAAGCGGCGGACATGGGGATGGTCAACGAGGTCGTCCCGCACGAGGAGTTAGAGGACGTGGCCCTAGAGTGGGCCGACGAGATGACCCGGAAGTCGCCGACGGCGATGCGGATGCTGAAGTACGCGTTCAACATGGCCGACGACGGGATGGTCGGCCAGCAGGTGTTCGCGGGCGAGGCGACGCGGCTCGCGTACATGACGGAAGAGGCCCAGGAGGGCCGCGACGCGTTCTTGGAGGGCCGCGAGCCGGCGTTCCGCGACTACCCCTGGCACTACTGAGCGGCGGGGGCACCTACAAGTGCGCCGGCGCAGTACCCAGCGTATGCTCGTGGAGGCGGTGATGACGACGGACCTCGTCACCTGCGACGCCGACGCCACGGTCCGCGACGCCACGGAGCGGATGCTCCGCAACCGGGTCAGCAGCGTCGTCGTCACCGACGACGGGACGCCCGCCGGGATACTCACCGAGAGCGACGTCCTCCGCGCCGGCTACGCCACCGACGACCCGCTGTCGACGATTCCGGTCCGGAAGGCGGCGAGCGCCCCGCTCGTCACGGTCCGCCCCAGTGCGACGCTCCGGACGGCGACGAAGCGGATGCGGTCGGAGGGGGTAAAGAAGCTCGTCGTCGTCGACGGGATGTCGCCGGAGGGGATCGTCACCACGCAGGACGTCGTCGACAACTACGCGGGGATCCGGAAGGAGGTCCGCGACCTCGCGACGGACGCCACGGGGTGGTCGGAGCGCTCCGACCGGCTCGACGAGTGAGGCCGACGGGCGGGCCGGAGCGGCCGCCGTCGGTCGCGGGTCGTCGTCACCCACGATCTCCTCCGGAGTCGCCTCTTTCGTGAGTCCCGGACGGTACACCCCGTGCGTCGGGGTTCCCTCCCCTGCGACGTGCGCGGCACGACTCCCGAACGGCCGCACGCCCTGCCGCGGGGCGAATCTCAGCGAACATGTTCGCAATCCGTCTTACCGGTGAGGGGTGTGTACGCCGACACATGGCTCAGACCAGCGAGATCTCGGGGTCGCCCCCGACCGAAGCGGATATGGACGCGGACCCGGACGAGGCGGCGGCTGCCGCAACCGAGGCGGAGACGACCGTCACCGTGCGGTGTACCGGCCACGTGCGCACGGAACTCGACGTCCACGAGTTCGAGTTCGCCTTCGAGGGCGACACGCTCCGCGCGTTCCTGGACGAACTATTCGCGGAGTACCCGCAGCTCCAGGACATGCTGATCGCGGAGTCGGAGGCGGACGCGACCCACAGCGGTTGGGCTCCGACGCCCGAGGAGCTGCCGGGCACGTGGTCGAAGAACCCGGTCGGCGAACAGACCATCGCGTACGCCCGGATCCTCGTGAACGGCCACTTCAACGAGAACGAAAACGGGTTCGACACGGAGCTGGAGGCGGGCGACCGCGTCGCCTTGGTCTACCCCTTCATGTTCTGCTGTTAGCGCCGCGGTCGCGAGCGCCGGGCGTCCTCGCCCTCGGCTTCGTCGACGCGCGAACTCGGTCCGGCGTCCCCCTCGCGGCGCGCTACGCGGCCGCTCCGGCGGCGTTCGACTCTGAGGCGTGCGCGACGCGATCCGTGCCGCGCCGCAATCGGAGGGTGACGACGCTCCCCTCCGGGTCGTTCTCGTCGAACCGGACCTCCCCGCCCGAGCGCGCGACGATCCAGCTGACGAGCCAGAGGCCGAGGCCGCTGGTGTGCTCCAGGTCGGTCTCGTACCCGCGTTTTAGCACCTCCACTTCGGCCTCGTCGATCCCCGGCCCGTTGTCGGCGATCCGCAGGTCGACGAAGTCGGTTCCGTCCCGGGAGACGACGGCGGACTCGATCTCGACGCGCGGCGTCGGCTTATCGTTGTGTTCGACCGCGTTCTCGACGACGTTCGCCACCGCGGAGTCGAGCAGCGGGTGCGCGGCGACCGTCAGCGTCGGCGGCAGCGAGACGTCGACCTCCGCCGACGGGTGGTCCTGGCGGACCTGCTCGCAGCACGTCTCGACGAGCGACGAGAGATCCCTCTCGTCGCGGTCGGACTCCCCGTCGATCAGGACGCGCTCGATGTCCCGCGCCTGCTCGCCGAGTTCGACGAGGTCCGTCGCCTGTCGCTTGATGGCGTCTGCCTTCTCGTCGGTGTCGACCGCGTCGCTCGTGAGCAGATTCGCGTTCCCCTGAATGATGTTGGCGTTGGTGCGGATGTCGTGGCGCAGGACGCGGTTGAGTATCGTCAGCTGCCGGGTCAGCTCCGTGGCCCGCGCCTCGGCCTGCCGCTGCCGGACGTCGTAAACGCCGACGATGAACCCGGTGAACGCGCCGCCGGACGCCCCGTCGATGACGACGAACAGCTGCTCGTCCATCGTCACGCCGTACTGCTGTTGGTACAGGATGAGGAGCGCGGCGCCGCCGGCGACGAGCGCCGCGCCGAGCCAGCTCCAGGCCCCGATCCGGAGCGCGTGTCGGCCGTCCGTGTCCCGGTTCCACAGCCAGACGCCGCCGAGCAACACGCCGCCGGTGAGGAGAAGGGGACCACCGATCCCCAACGCGAACGTCAGCAGGTCCTCTTCTTCCCCCACGGCGTGCCACACGTGTACCAGCGACAGCGCTCCGCCGAGCCCGATGATAATCGGGACTCCGAGCCGTTCTTTCACGAGCGCTGACGTGTCCATGAACCCCGTCTCGGGTTCGCGTAAAAAGTCTTACCGACGGTTTTCTCGGGGTCGATAATCGGGCGGGTGTAGCGCCTTTGGGTCGGGCGTTCGGGACGGACTGTCGGTCGGGCGGCGATCGGTATCGATCGCGGTCGTTCCCGGGCGTTCACACCGCTCGCTGCGCGCGACCTCCCTGATTCGAAACCCTTCCCAATCGAACACCTGCGGCTCGCGGAGTGCTCGCCCTAGGAGTGCGGGGGAAGGGATTCGAACCTCACTCACTCCGCTCGCTGCGCTCGCTCCGTTCGCTGTTTCGAACCCTTCTCGTCTGATTGCTGCTGCTCGCGAAGTGCTCGCAGCAGCAATGCGGGGGAAGGGATTCGAACCCTCGAACCTCTACAGGAGCGGATCTTAAGTCCGCCGCTTTTGGCCAGGCTCAGCCACCCCCGCGCGAGTCGGGCTACCCGCGGCGGGGTGAAACCCCTTTCGGAAATCCGGACCCGCCCTCACCAGTCGACCGAGAGCGTCCCGTCGCCGTGCGGGTCCGGCGCGATCTCCTCGTCCGTCCGCCGGTCGACGACGTGGATCACGCCCGCCTCTTTCTTCGCGGGACACGCCTCGGCCGCGCGGACGTTCTCCGCGAGGTCCTCCTCGCCGATGTAGTACGCCTCCGGCTTCGCCATCCCGCTCATCACGTCCATCACCCAGTTGTCAGCGACCTCGGCGCACTTCCCCGCCCCGAAGCACTTGTTCGCCTCGAAGACGATCTTGTACGGCTTCTCGTCGATCGGGGGCCCCTCGCCGCCGATGTCGCTGGCGCGGAGCACCTCGTCGCCGCCGTCGGTCTCGGCCTCGTCGCTCATGTCGACCCCTCGGCGGTCGCGGGACTTTCGTCTGTCGGTCGTTCTCGCTCGCAAGGAGCGGGCCGGTTACCCGTCCGTGTGCTCCGCGAGCAGCCGCTCGGCGTGGTCGAGCGAGTCGGCTATTTCCCACCGCACCTTCGCCGCGTCGCCGTACGCGAGCGCCTCCTTCAGCTCGTCGCGGAGGACGCCCGCCCCGAAGCCGACCGTGCCGCCGTCGGCGTCGCCGAGCTCGTACAGCGCGTAGCGGTCGGGCGCGCTCCCGACCGTCGACCGGTCGAGGTCGCGCCAGGGTTTCGCGAGGCTCATCGGAGCGGTCCCGTCGGCGTCGGGCTCACCGGTGCGCGTCGAGGCCGTCTTCGGGGCCCGCGACGATCTCGTAGCTCCCCTCGGTCCAGCCGTCCTCGACGAAGACGAACACGCGCCCGCCGGCGATCTCGGGGTCGGCCACGACCTCGTTGCGCTTGCCGTCGCGGCCGACGATCACGCCGGGGAACACCTCGTCGCGGTCGCCGTCCTCGACGATGACGCGACCGACGCCGGACTCCTCGAGGATCTCGTCGTCGGTCTTGTAGTCGTTCACGTACGTCATCACGCCCTCCGTCTCGGTGGGGTCGGTGACGAGGACGTGGGTCTCCTTGCCGGGGCCGGCGGTCACCGATCCCTCGGCCGACTCGGGGACGCCCCGGTAGAGGGTCGTCCGGCCGTCGAGGTACTCGACGACGACGCCCTCCTCCCGGAGGTCGACGCCGATCGAGGTCGGCGGCACGTCGCTGCGCGATGGCGCTGACATACGCGGGGCTCGGGGTGCCGGCCTCAAAAGGGACGCGCTCGGGGCTCGCGCGGAGCGGTTCGGACCGTCGGCGGCCGACCGCCGCGCTCCCGGGGCGGATTCAGCCGCGAGAATCGGCGTACCACATTTAAGTTCCTGCCGCGGGGAGTGCGTGTCATGCAACGGACGCGACGGTCCCTGCTGGGCGTCGGCGCGGCCCTCGTCGGGACCGCCGGGTGTCTCGGCGTCCAGGGCGTCGAGTACCCCGACGCCGCCGCGGACGCCGACGCGCCGGGCGACGGGGACGACCCCGCCGGAGACGACCCTCCCGACGAGACGCCGGACACCGACGCCGACCCGCCGGTGACGAACGCCGCGCTGGCGGCCGCGACCCGCGAAGTCGTCGACGACGCGGTGTGGTTCGCGACCGAGTACCCGGACGCGGTGGCGACCTACCGCGACGCGATCGCCGAGGCGGTCGCGACGGTCCGCTCGGTCCGCGAGACCGTCGACGACGAGGCGGCGGTCACGGCCGCACAGGTCGACGCGGTCGCGGCCGCGATCCGCGCGGCGGTCGACCGCGCGAGCGAGGCCCTGGAACCCCACTTCTCGCCCGGCCCGCGGATCCGCAGCCGCGTCGAGCGCCACGTCGAGACGCTGCGGACGTTCGCGCCCCGCGGCGACGTCGACCGCGCCCTCGAGGAGCTCGACCGGATCCGCACCAAACTCGCGAGCATCGGGACCGCGCTCTACGTCGAGGCGGAGTTCTCCCGTAATCCGATCCACAACCGACTGTTCCGGCGGCTGCTCGCGCCCCTGCCGACCGACGACCGCGAGCGCGGCCGCGTCACGAACGGCACGCTCGTCGAACTCGCCGTCGCGAGCCGGAACTTTGCGACGTTCGCGCACCGACCGTACGATCGCGACACGATCGACCGCGACCGGATCCCGCGTATCTACGGGGACGCCTTCTCTCCCGAGCGCCGGCGCGAACTGCGCGCTCGCCTCGGCCCGATCCCGCAGCCGGCGGACCGCGTCGAGGAGGTGTTCGTCGCGTTCGCGGAGCGCCCACCCGCGGGGAACCGGCCCAGCGAGACGTTCCGCGGCTGGGCCCGCGAACTCGACGGCGTTCCGGCGTACGTCCAGCGCTACCCGGACGCCGAGACCGCCGAGGCGCGGCTCTCGACGGCGCTCGACGGCGGCTCGACCGACGGCCGCGCGTCGATCGACCCCGAGGCGACGCTCGCCGGCTCCGACTTCAGCGGGAACGCTTCCGACGACGGGAACGCGTCCACCGACGGGAACGCTTCCGACGCGGACGTCGAGACCCAC
>NZ_CAKZRO010000047.1 GCF_937146585.1 uncultured Halorubrum sp.
AGCTGCTCCTTGTCGTCGAAGCCGTACATGTCGACGTGCGTCTGGTCGACGTAGACGTACTCGTCACCGTCGAGGATCGCGACGCCGTCTACCGCCTCGTCGATTGCCTGCTGGAACGATTCCAGCTGTTGTTGTCGGTTCTTTCGAGCAGTGATGTCCCTGAGTACGCCGGCCGTACCGCGGAACTCGTCGTCACCGACCAGCCCAAGTCGATTCTCGACGATCTTCCGGTGACTATCGGCCGTTTCGAGTTCGAACTCGGCGGTCGTCGACCGCCTGTCCGTGGTCCTCAGCTCCTTGATCTGCCCCCGGATCTGTTTCACGTCAGACTCGTTCATACCGATCGACGGGCGCTTGCCGATGATCTCCGTTCCATACCCGAACTCCCGTTTTGCGGCCTCGTTGACGTACGTGAAACGCCCCTCGGTGTCCAGCGCGTACACCGGGTCATCGACGGCCTCGAGTATCGTCTCATACCGCTCCAGCTCCTCGAACCGACGGCGACGTCGGATCTCGGTCCCGATCCACTTCGCGACGAGTTGTACGAACTCCGTCTCTTCCGGGCGAAACGCTTCCGCACGCGCCCTCCGCATCGAGAAGTTCACCGTCCCGTAGGCCCTGCCGTCGACGATCACAGGTGCTCCGATGTACGCGACGGCGCTTTCGGACGCCGGGTGGTTCTCATGATCGCTTTCCTCGATGTCGGCAAACGCGAGCGGTTCGGTCACGTCGCCGGCGAGCGTCGCATCGCACATCGTGCCCCCGAGATCGTACACCGCGCCCGCCTCGTGTGTCCCGGTCGCGTCAACCACGGTGTCGATCTCGTAGTCGTCTCCGTCGACGTGTGAGAGGATGCCCGTGTCGAGATCGAAGTATTCGCACCCGAGTGACAGCAGGCGCTCGATAGCCTCGTCGAACTTCTCGAAATCGACCGCGAGTTCGCTCAGCCGACGGAGCGCACTGATGTCAGCTTCTATCGGTTCCCCGTGTCCTCCCAAATCGGACTCCGCACCCGGCGATGTGTCGTGCGCCACAGTGCGGACGTAGCTCGCCCCGTCGACGTCGAATGGTTGACTCGTGAGGGTAACCGTGAGATCCGGTTGCTGTACACGCTCAAGCGACGCCGTGGACGGTTCCGACGCTCCGGTGATGGCGTCGTCGAGGTGTTCCCGGATCGCCGCCGCGGTGTCCCCGGTGATATCGGCGAGCCCGCTCCGCAGAAGCGTTTTGCGATCGCTCCCCGTTAATTCGACCGCAGCACGGTTAACGGCCACGAGAGCCCCGTCGGTATCGCTGACGAATGTGGCCCTGTCCGACTGGTCGAACAGCGCACGAGCGATATCGCAGTCCGTGGTCGACGACTGTCGGTTACCGATCCGAGACAACGTCGTTTCGAGTTTGGCCGCAATCGCTTCGATGATGGGAATTTCTTCGTCATCGAACCGCTCCCGTTCCGTGCCGACGCGTAGCACTCGGTCGCGCCCGACGGGGGCGAGCGCCTCGATCTGTACCGGGTCAGACGGGTCGTCGCCGACCGTCGCTTCGGGCATATTCTCAACCGTGCGGTCGCCCTCACGATCACCTACCTGCCTGACGATCGAGTCCGGTATCTGGTCCGGAACGCGATCGTCTGCGGCCGAAGAGGGGACAGCGGATCCGAGGGCGGTGACCGTCTCCGTCGATGGGTCATCCGTACAGACGCTCGCTACCGCGTGGTCAAAGGCGGCTTCCACGAACTCAACCGTACGGTCGACCGCCCCCTCAACCGTTTCCGCTCTGTCGAGCTCCGCCGAAAGGGCGAGATACCGCTCGGGGGCGGTCAGAGGCGATTGAGTGCCGGTCATGCGATCGTAAATCCTTCCATGAATATAAATTGTTGAGTTACTGATTATTCCGCGCTGGAGGCCGTCGTTCCGGGGTCGCCGCGGCATTCTGGGCGGTCCTTCCCGCTGGGGCGGATCCGGTCGGTCCCTGGGCTTCGGTCTGGGTGGAGCGTTCAAGCGTTGACGCGTCGGTGCCGACTGCTTCCCGGACACACGTCCACGCGAAGACCGAGGGTACCGGGGCAAATCTGACACCCACAGCGTCGGTCGTTCTCCGATATAACGTCGCGCCGGACGCGTCCCCTTCGTCCGCAGAGACGACGCTCAAGAGACCGACTGCCACCAGTTCACTGACACGGCGATAGCAGGTCGCGATTGGGATGTCCAGCGAATTACTGAGCTGAGTTGCCGAGGCCGGCTCTCCGGCCGCTCCGAGAATTTCCATACTGTACTCCCGGCCGAGTGCTCGTACGGGTTTCATGAATTGTTATCCTCGGTAAACCGAATATTATCACGAGTGAAAGACTAACTTCCAATCAGTATCGGTTGCCCCGTTCGTACACCGATGCTCATCGGTATCCGAACTCTCGACCACGCGACGACGCCGAGCAGTTCGGGGCTCATACGTCGTTTCCACGCGAACTCCCGTTGGAACTACTGTTTTCAGCCCGCCTCGGATTCGGACGCTTCACGCCTCGGAGGTCGATTCGTTGGACAGGCGAACTCGAACCGGCAGCGTCCATCCGGTTGTCACGTCCCTCAGCGCGACCGAGACATCCCAGCAAGTCGAGGACTCGCTTTGGTAGACGTCGCGACCCGACGCCGATCTCCGGCCGGACGAGCCGCCTCCTGAACCGTTTAGTACCGTGCCGGCGAACTCCATTCCATGTACGCGCTCGTCGGCGGGACCGTCCACACGGCAACGGAGCGGGGAACGATCGACGCGACCGTCGTCATCGACGACGGCGAGATCGTCTCCCTCGACGACGGTGAGCCGCCCGAGGAGGCGACGGTGATCGACGTCTCGGGCCACCACGTCACGCCGGGGCTCGTCGACGCGCACAGCCACGCCGGCATGGCCGAGTGGGGCGAACCGGAGGACGGCGACGTCAACGAGGGGACCTCGGCGGTCACGCCGCACGTCAACGCGCTCGACGGGTTCCACCCGCGCGACGAGGAGCTGAAACACGCGTTCCAGAACGGCGTCACCGCCGTCTCGGCGCGGATGGGGTCCGGCAACGTGATCGGCGGGATCATCTGCTCGATGAAGACCCACGGGCTCACCGCCGACGACATGCTGATCCGCGAGGACGGGATGAAGGCCGCGATGGGCGAGAACCCGAAGCGCTTCCACGGCGAGGAGCAGGGCCGCCAGCCCTCGACGCGTCCCGGCGTCGCCGCCACCCTCCGGTCGGCGCTGATGGAGGCCGAGGACTACGTCGACCGGCGCGAGCAGGCCCGCAACGAGGGCGATCCGTTCGAGCGCGACCTCGGCATGGAGAACCTCGCCCGCGTCCTCACCGAGGGGCTCCCGCTCCGCGTCCACGCCCACCGCACCGACGACATCATGACCGTCTTCCGGATCGCCGAGGAGTTCGGCATCGAGTCGCTCTCGATCGAACACGCGACCGAGGGCCACCTGATCGCCGAGGAGTTCGCGGAGCGGGACGTGCCCGCGATCGTCGGCCCCTCGCTGTACTCGGGCGCGAAGTACGAACTCCGGAACATCACCTTCGAGACGCCGGCGATCCTCCGCGAGGCGGGCGTGAAGGTCGCGATCCAGACGGACGCGCCCGTGCTCCCCCAACAGCACCTCGACGTCTGCGTCGGGCTCGCGGTCCGCGAGGGCTTCCCCGCGGACGAGGCGCTAGAGGCGGTGACGCGCTATCCGGCCGAGATCCTCGGCATCGACGACAGCGTCGGCACGCTGGAGGTCGGCACGGACGCCGACGTGGCGGTCTGGGACGGCGTCTTCTACGAGAACGACAGCCGGACGCGACACGTGTTCGTCGACGGCGAACACGTGTTCGACCGCGAGCGCGACGCGGTCGACCCCCGCGACGAGTACGACTGGTAGCCGGCGCGTCGGCGACGACGGCCCTCGCCCCGAGCCGACCGTGGCCCGCCCCGCTATCTTTTAGTCGCCCGTCCGTCTCTCGCGTAGTCGTGCCCATCCGCCGCGCGACCCCCGTCGACGCTCTCTACGCGGAACTCCGCGACTACGACCTCGTCGTGACCCCCGACGCCCCGCTCGCGAGCGCGATCAACCGTCGCCTCGACCGCCCGCACTTCGGGACGTTCGCGACCACGCCGCGGCGCCTCGCGGCGGGTCGACGCGAACGGGCGGAGGACCGAATCGCCTTTCTCGAAGCGATCGAGCGGACGGACCACGACTGGAAGGCGGTCGCGTACGCCGTCGGGAACGTGCTCCAGTGTTGGGAGCACCGCGGCCGCCTCGACGCGGTCCTCGACTACGACGCGTACGTCGACGACGCGACTCGCGACGTCGTCGAGGTCATGCGCTCCCTCCGGACGACGTCGAAGCGGCTCACTGAGTACACGGTCGACGACGGTCGCTCGGTGGCCGTCGTCGGTGCCGAGCAGCTGACCGCCCTGGAACGCAGCGTCCTCCCGGAGACCTGCGACCGGGTCGACCTCTTCGCGGACGAGGCGTTCGACCACCCCCCGTTCCACGTGTTCGAGTCGGCGACGGACATCGTCGGCGCGCTGCTCGACGCGGTCACGGCGGAGAACGCCGAGCACGTCGCCGTCGTCCTCGACGGCGGGAGCCGGTACTCCTCGCTCGTCGAGTCCGCGTTCGAGGCGGCCGGAATCCCCTTCTACGGCGGTCCCGGGTTCGCCGACGACCCGCACCACCGTGCGTTCGTCCGGCTCCTCCGGCTCGGATTTCGCGGCACGGAGGCGACCGTCGGCGACGCCGCGCCGGTGCTCGCGCAGATGGGCGTCGACGTACCGCTCGCCGATCGGGAGCGGCGGCTGGACGCCGTCGACCGACCGGAGCTGGCGTGGCTCCGACGGTTCCGCGCCGGGATCGATGAGCGGACGTTCGGGGAGGCGCTCGACGCCTACGCCGCCGAAGCCGGCGTCGAACTGCCGCGCTTCGACGAGGAACTCCAGCGGTTGGGGCTCGCCGACGCCCCCGTGACGAGCGCGGCGGTCGACCGGCTGGCGTACTATCTCCAGACATACGAGGTCCCGGTCGACAGGGAGAACGAGGGCGTCCTCCTCGCCGACGCGAAGTCCTCCGCGTACGTGGACCGCCCCGTCGTCTTCCACCTCGGCATGGACGAGGCGTGGACGCACTCGGCCCCCCAGCGCCCGTGGGTCGACACCGAGGCCCAGTTCGAGCGGTACGTCGGTGGCTTTCAGCGACTCCTCCAGAGCGGCGACCGGCAGTACTACCTCGTCCGCGACGCGGCCGGCGGGGAGCCGGTCACGCCCTGCCTGTACTTCGGCGACCTCCTCGACGAGGAGTACGAGCGGTTCAGCGACCTCGACTCGGTCGAACACCGGCGGCGACCCCGCTCCGCGGGGACCGGATTCGACTACGATCCCCTCGATGTCGAGCCCCGATCGGACGACACGATCAGCCAGTCAGCCCTCAACGGCTACGTCAACAGCCCGCGCGACTACCTCTTCGGGCGGCTCCTCGATCGGCCCGATCAGGAGCGGTTCGTCGAGGGGAACCTCTTTCACGACTTCGCGGAGTTCGCCGCGTGCCACCCCGACCTCGTCTCGGAGACGCCGACCGCGGAGCTCGTCGACGCCGTGCTCGCCGAGACCGAGGCGTTCGTCGCGCCCGCGGACGAGCCGCTCCGCCGCCGGAAGTACCGGATCGGGCTGGAGCTGATCGCGGAGTACCTGGCCGAGAACGGACCGGCGTCGGACGAGTTCCTCACGCCGGCCTCGGGGTGGGGGACCAACTTCTTCGCGGACTACTTCGACGAGCCGGTCGACTCCCCGCTCACCGAGCGCTGGTTCGAGGACGAGGCCCTCGGCGTGAAGGGGAAGATCGACCTCGTGCGCTCGCCGACCGCGCTGCTCGACTACAAGAGCGGCTCGCGGAAGCGGGCGTCGCAGGTCGTCGGGGGCGCGGCGGTCGACCCGCCGGCGGACGCGCCAGACTTCCAGGCGGCGCTGTACCTGACCTACTACCGGACGCTCCGCCCGGACGAGCGGCTGGAGTTCACCTTCTTCCACTTCCTCGAACCGATGGACGACGTGATCGCCGGCGACGCCGACCTCGACGACGCGCTCACGACGGTCACCTACCACCCGGTCGCGTTCGACGAGTACGTCGGCTCGCGAGAGGCCTACGAGCGGCTGCTGGACGGGTACACCGACTGCCGAGAGACGTTCGACGACCTCGGCTACCAGGCGTACGAGGCGGTCGTGGCGCCGCTGTCGTTCCCCGAGACGACGGACAAGGGGGAGCTGCGCGCCTCGGAGTTCGCCGAGCGGTTCACCGACGCGGTCGACGCTCGCACGTCGTCGGACGTCGACGCCGAGAAGGGGGCGGACCAGGCGGTCCGCGAGCTCAACGGCGTCCGCAGGCGGGCGTTCTTCCGCGAGGACTTGGACGCGTTCGAGTCGTTCGTCGACGAGCGGCTGGCGGAGCTCGCCGAGCGGCGCGCCGGCGAGGAGCGGTTCCCGGTGGACGGGCTCTCGGGCGGTCCGAACTACCGGCGCGTGGACAACCGCGACCTGCTGTTGGAGGGCGACCGATGACGGACCCGACGCCGAACGAGGCGCAGCGGCGGCTCATCGAGAGCACCGAGGGGACGTACCTCGTCGACGCCGGCCCGGGCACCGGGAAGACGTTCGCGATCGCCCGCCGCTACGGGCGGATCGTCGACCGACCCGGCGTCGACCCGGACGACGTGCTGCTGGCGACGTTCACGCGGAGCGCCGCGACGGAGATGAAAGAGCGCGTCGTCGACCACAGCGCGTACGGGGTGCGCGAGCTGGCCGACGCCCCGATCCGGACGTTCCACTCGCACTGTCACGAACTCCTCCGCGAGCACGGGTACGCCGCCCCGACGCACCTCGGTCTCGACGAGCGGATCACGGGGTCGACGCGGATCGTCGACGACGACCTCGTCGAGGCCGAGCGCTTCCGCGAGTTCTTCGGCGGGTTCCGCGACGAGCACCCGGAACACGCCGCGTTCTACCGGGCGCTCCCGGCGCCGGGCGAACTGCTCGACCTGATCGACGAGCTCGCGTCGAAGGGGATCTTCCCCACGACCGACGGCTGGTACCGGGACGGGGAGTCGCACCTCGACGGCGACCTCGCGGCGTTCGCGGAGCGCTTCGACGCCGCGAATCGACCGCGGAACGACGGGCGGAAGCAGTCCCCGCTGCGGGAGGACCTGAGCCGCTTCGGCCGCGGGAAGACGTACCTCCCGGACGCGCCCTCGAAGTCGGAGCTCCGCGGCGGCCGCGGGACGAAGCGGCTCGACGACGACGTGGCGCGAGACGTCTTTCGCGAGGACCGCGAGGACCTCAAGACGTTCGTCCACGACGTCTACGTCGAGTACCTCCGGTTCGCCCTCCGGCGCAACTACCTCTCCTTCAGCTTCCTCCAGCTGTTCGCGTTCGTCCTCCTCTGCGAGGACGAGCGCGCCCGCGAGGCGGCGCAGGTCGAGTACGTGATGGTCGACGAGTTCCAAGACACGAGCGAGATCCAGTTCAAGCTCGCGCTGCTTCTGTCGGCGGGGACCAACCTCTGCGTCGTCGGCGACTGGAAGCAGAGCATCTACTCGTTCCAGTACGCGGACGTGCGCAACATCCTGGAGTTCGAGGACCGGCTCGAGCGGTTCGCCGCGGACCTCAACGCCGACGCCGACCGCACCGCCGTCGACGCCGCCGACCCGACGCGGATCGAACTGCGCGAGAACTACCGGTCGACGGCGTCGGTCATCGACCTCTCCGAGCGGGCGATCGCGACGCCGGCGACGGGCGGCGAGACCGTCGACGCCCCCCTCGACGACGTCGTCGAACTCTCCTCGAACGCCGCCTTCGACAACACGGTCGTCGAGGGCATTGCGCACGAGGACGAACACGAGGCGGTCCTCGCGGAGATTCGGGAGATCGTCGGCAACGACGAGTACGCCGTGGAGGACGCGGACGGCGAGCCGCGCCCGCCGGAGCACGGTGATATTGCGGTGTTCACGCGGACGCGGGAGTGGGGCCGCGACCTCTTGGCCGTCGCGGACGAGTACGACTTCCCGATGGCCTACGACGGCGGGATCGAACTGTTCCGGACCGACCCGGCGAAGCTCCTGCTCGCGTGGCTCCGCGTCCTCGAGTCGGACGCCGACCGCGGGTGGGCGGTGATCCTCGAGGAGATCGGCTACGCGTTCGACGAGATCGACCGCGTGCTTGAGACGGGGTCGTACCCGGCCGACGCGGCCGCGTTCCGCGACGAACTCCGCGACCTGGCGTCGGTCGGCGCGGTCGCGCGCCGCGTCCTCGACCGGTACGGGTTCTCCGGCGACACGGCCGACGCCCTCCTCCACGCGGTCCAGTCGGTCCACGACGCCACGACTGCGACGCGGGGGGACCTGATCCGGCTCATCGAGCGTGGCATCGAGACCGGCACCACCGTCGACGTCAGCGCGACCGCGGGCGACGACGCGGTGACCGTCCAGACGATCCACGCGGCGAAGGGGCTGGAGTATCCGATCGTCGTGCTGGCGAACATGAACGAGGGGCGCTTCCCGCCGCGGGCGGGCGGGTCGAGCGTCTTCGAGTATCGGGACCCGGTCGGCCTCCGACAGCGGAAGCTGTACTCGGAGGCGGGGACCCACCCGCACGTCTACGACAACTGGCGGCACGACGTGATCCGGCGGTGTCTGCCCCGCGAGTACGACGAGGAGCGCCGGCTGCTCTACGTCGCGATCACGCGCGCCGAGAGCCACGTCGTGTTCGCCGCCGGCGAGGACCCGAACGCCTTCCTCGAGGGGCTCCCGGTCGCCGTCGAGGCGGTCGACCCGGACGTCGAGCCGTTCGACCGCGACGAGCCGGCCGACGCCGAGCGGCCGTTCGCGGTGACGGCCCCGGACGGACCGGTCGGCCACACCCCACACTCGCTGATGGACCAGACGGTGTTCGAGGAGACCGGCGAGCGGCGGGAGGCCGGTCCCGAGGTCGGAGCCGCCGCCGAGAGCGAGACCGAGACCGGGGGGATGGCGTTCGGCTCCCGCGTCCACGACTTCGCGGAGGCGTACGCTCTCGGCGACGACGTGACGCCGTCGAACGGCCACGAGCGGCGGGTCGTCGAGTTCCTCGACGGGCTTTCGGGCGATTTCCACGTCGAGGAGCCGGTCACGCTCCCGATCGAGGTCGACGGCCGCCGCGTCACCGTCTCGGGGATCGCGGACCTCGTCTGCGTGACCGACGACCGAGTCGACGTCGTCGACTACAAGACGGACGCCACGCGGCGCGCGCAGCCCGAGTACCGGAAACAGCTCAGCGTCTACTACCACGTCCTCGACGACTGGTTCGGCGACAGGGAGGTCGAGACGAGCCTGTTCTACACGAGCGACGGGACGCGCGAAGCGATCGAGCCGCTCGGCCTCGACGCGCTGCGATCGCTCGTCCGCGCGGCCGACGCGGCGTCCGACTGACGCACTCGGGCGGTCCGGTCGCCGCCGGAATCGCTGGCCTCCACTCGGCGCGACGCGAAGCGAGCCGGGCCCCGCGTCCCGTACCCCGGCCCGGGCGACGGGGTTGGATTTTTGCCGACGCGAACCGGACGACGCGTATGGCGCTCCTCGCCAGAGGTCCGACCCGCGCCGGCGCCGACGACCGCGACCGGTCCGGACCGCGGGGGTCGAGCCCGTGAGCGCCGACGCCGCCGACGCGGAGTCGTCCGGCCCGCTCGACGCGTTCCGCCGGTTCTTCGCGCTGGAGCGCGACGTGCTCGTGTTATCGGTCGCGATGTTCGCGTTCAGCCTCGGGTTCCAGATGACGAACCGGTTCCTCCCCGAGTACATGGTCGCGCTCGGCGCGTCCGGGTTCGCGGTCGGCCTGTTCGGCACGTTCGGCAACGTCATCTCGGCGGTCTACCCGTACCCCGGCGGCGCCGTCTCGGACCGCCTCGGCTCGCGGTACGCGCTGACGCTCTTCGGCCTGCTGTCGACGCTCGGCTTCGTCGTCTGGCTCGTCGCGCCGAGCCTCGGCGCGGTCGACGTCGCCGGGGTCGTCGTCGAGCCGTGGGTGTGGATCTTCGTCGGACTGGTCCTCGCGCAGGCGTGGAAGTCGTTCGGCCTCGGCGCGACGTTCGCGGTCGTGAAGCAGGCGACGGACCCCTCGCGGCTGGCCGCCGGCTTCGCCAGCACGGAGACGTTCCGGCGGACCGCGTTCCTCGTCGGCCCGGTGCTGGCCGCGGTCCTCATCGGGCTCCGCGCGGAGTTCACCGCGAGCTTCCGGCTCGTCCTCGCGGTCGGGGTCGCCGTCGGCGCCCTCGGCACGCTCGTCCAGCACGTCCTCTACGACGCGAGCGGCGACTCCTTCGGCGACTCGTTCGCGGGCGTCGAGCGGATCCGACGCGACCTCCGGGAGATGCCGGCCCCGCTCCGGCCGCTGCTCGTGGGGGACACGCTCGTGCGGTTCGCGAACGGGATGGTGTACGTGTTCTTCGTGCTGGTTGTTACCCAGTTCTTCCAGGTCGGACTGGACACCACCGTCGCGCTCGGCGGGTTCTCGTACGACGTGAGCCTCTCGCCGCAGGCGTTCTTCGGCTACCTCCTCGGCGTCGAGATGCTCGTCGCGCTGCTGATCATGGTCCCCGCCTCGAAGCTGGCCGAGCGCGTGGGGCTCAAGCCGGTGGTCGCCGTCGGGTTCGCGGTGTACGCCGTCTTCCCGGTCGTGCTGATCTACGCGCCGGCGCTCGCGGGGTCGGTCCTGCCGCTCTCCGCGGTGATGGTCGCCGTCTTCGCGTTCTCGGGGCTGCGGTTCGCCGGACTCCCGTCGCACAAGGCGCTGATCGTCGGCCCGGCTGAGAGCGGATCCGGCGGCCGCGTCACGGGCACGTACTACCTGCTCCGGAACACCGTCGTCATCCCGAGCGCGGCGGTCGGGGGGTACCTGTGGGACTTCGTCAGCCCCGAAGTTGCGTTCACCGTCGCGGCCGTCATCGGGCTCGTCGGTACCGGCTACTTCCTCGCGTTCGGCGAGGAGTTCGAGGCGTACGCGTGAGGCGAGACGCCCCGGAGCGGGGACCGGACGCGGGCGACCACCGGCCCGTGCGCCGGACCCCGATCGGTGGCTCGGGTGGGCGGCTCGCGTAGGTTTAATTGAGCGGCGACGCTCATCGATCCCATGCCGACACCGTACGGCGAGTGGCCGTCGCCGGTCGCCCCGGAGGACGTCGCCGCCGACGTCAGGTCGTTCGCGTCCGTCGAGACCGACGGAGACCACGTCTACTGGCTCGAACGCCGCCCGTCCGAGGGCGGTCGAGGCGTCGTCTGCCGCGCCCCGGTCGACGACCCCGGCGCCGGTCCGACAGCGGTGACGCCGGAGGAACTCGACGTGCGCACGCTCGTCCACCAGTACGGCGGCGGCGACGTACTCGTCGCGGACGGGACAGTGCTCGCGGCGAGCATGGACGACCAGCGGCTCTACCGACTGCCCGCGGACGGGAGCGCGGCCGAAGGAGACGCGGAACCGACCCCGGTCACGCCGGAGCCGCCGAAGCAGATGGCCCACCGCTACGCCGACATGCGGCTCGCTCCGGACGGGGAGACCGTCTACGCCGTCCGCGAGCGTCACGTCGGGCCGGAAACCGACGAGGAGCCCCGGAACGAGCTGGTCCGCTTCCCGCTGTCCCCCGACCCGGCTCCGGAGACCGGTGTCTCGGACCCGGTCGTCGTCGCGGCGGGGCACGACTTCTACGCCGCGCCGCGGCCGGCGCCCGACGGCGACCGGATCGCGTACCTGCGGTGGAACCACCCGAACATGCCGTGGGACGGGACCGAACTCGTCGTCGCCGCGGTCGACGAGGCGGGCGACGTCCGCGACGAGCGCGTCGTCGCGGGCGGCCCCGACGAGTCGGTCGTCTCGCCGAAGTGGTCGCCCGACGGCGTCCTCCACGCGGCCGCCGACCCCACCGGCTGGTGGAACCTCTACCGGTTCCGGGCCGACTCCGGCGGCGACGCGGCGGGCGGGCGCGACGGCGACGCCGCACTCCCGACGGCCGGGGACGCCGAGGCCCTCCGCGAGACCTCGGCCGCGTTCGGCGTGCCGATGTGGACTCTCGGCGTGTCGACGTTCGCGTTCCTCGGCGACGGGCGGATCGCCACGCTGGTCACCGAGGGGGGTGACCCGAGCCTGCGCCTGCTCGACCCGGAGACGGGCGACCTCGCCGACCCGGGCCTCCCGTACAGTTCCTTCCGGCCGGCGTCGATCCGCTCCGACGGCGATCGCGTCGCCTTCGTCGGCCACCGGACCGACGCGCCGAGCGCCGTCGTCGCGTGGCGGCCGGAGGCGGACGACGGGGGACCGCGCCGGCTCCGCGAGTCGACCGACGACGCGCTGGACCCCGCGTACGTCTCGGAGCCGGAGTCGGTCACCTTCCCGACCGGCGACGCGGTCGGCGCCGACGACGCGACCGCGTACGGCCACTACTACCCGCCCCACAACCCCGACGCCGAGGCGCCCGCCGACGCGGCGCCGCCGCTCCTCGTCAGGGTCCACGGCGGACCGACGAGCCGGTCCGAGGCGTCGCTGTCGTCGACGGTCCAGTTCTGGACGACCCGCGGCGTCGGGGTGCTCGCGGTGAACTACCGGGGGTCGACGGGGTACGGTCGCGCCTTCCGCGAGGCGCTGAAGGGGGAGTGGGGCGTCCGCGACGTGCTCGACTGCGTCAACGCCGCCCGGTACGCCGCCGACGAGGGGTTCGCCGACCCGGACCGGCTGGCGATATCGGGCGGGAGCGCGGGCGGGTTCGCGGTGCTCGCCGCGCTCGCGTTCCACGATACGTTCGACGCGGGCGCGAGCTACTACGGCGTCGCCGACCTCCGCGCGCTGGCGGCGGAGACCCACAAGTTCGAGTCGCGCTACCTCGACGGGCTCGTCGGCCCGCTCCCCGAGGCCGCCGACGTCTACGAGGCGCGGTCGCCGGTCGCGCACGCCGAGGGGGTCACCGCGCCGCTGCTGCTGTTACAGGGCGGCGAGGACGAGGTGGTCCCGCCCGCGCAGGCCGAGGCGATGATCGACGCCCTCGTCGCGAACGAGACGCCGTACGCGTACGTGGAGTTTCCGGAGGAGCGCCACGGGTTCCGTGACGCCGACAACGTCGCCCGGGCGCACGCCGCCGAACTCGCGTTCTACGGCGCGGCGTTCGACTTCGACCCGGCCGGCAGCGTCGCCGACCTCGAGCTCCTCGTCGGCGAACGGCCTGAGTGAGTCGCCGGCGACGCCGGGATCAGTCGGCGGTTCCGGACTGCCCCCCGTCGTTCCCTCGCTGGCGCTCCGGCAGCTCCCCGTCGTAGCCGTCCGGCACGTACGGACACAGCGGGTCGCTGCCGGTGGGGTCGCCGGTGACGGCGTACGCCCGCGAGCGGCTCCCCCCGCAGACGTGGCGGAACTCGCAGGCCCCGCACTTGCCCGAGAAGCCGTCCGGATCGCGGAGCGACTCGAACAGGTCGGCGTTCCGGTAGACGTCGACGACGGACCTGTCGCGGACGTTCCCCGCCGACTCGGGCAGGAAGCCGGACGGGTACACCTCGCCGGTGTGGCTGACGAACGCGAACCCGCGGCCGGCCGTGATCCCGCCCCGTCTGTCGGCCCCCGCGTCGGTGTCGCCGTCCTCGGCGCGCTGGATGCCGACGCGGCGGTAAAAGGGGGCCTCGGTGGTCTTGACGCCGAAGCGCTCCTCATTCGCCACCTCGTGGAGCCACGCCATCGCCGCCTCCGCGCGCTCGGGGGAGACGGGGTCGAGGACGCGACCCCGGCCCACCGGGACGAGGAAGAAGACGCTCCAGAGGACCGCGCCGAGGTCCCGGACGCGGTCGCGGATCGCGGGGAGGTCGTCGACGGTGTCGGCGCAGACGGTGGTGTTGATCTGGAGCGGGATCCCGGCGTCGCGAGCGGCGCGCGCGGCCGCGACGGTGTCCGCGTAGCTCTCCTCGCCGCGGAACGCGTCGTGGCGCTCGCGGGTCGGGCCGTCGAGGCTCAGCGCCATCCGCGCGATTCCCGCGTCGCCGAGGTCGCGGACGCGCTCCGGCGTGAGCGACCGCGTGCCGCTCGGGGTGATCGTCATCCGGAGGCCGAGGTCGTCGCCGTGCGCGACCAGCTCGGTGAGGTCGTCGCGCGCGAGCGGGTCGCCCCCGGAGAGGACGACGAGCTGGCCGTCGCCGAACGCCGCGGCCTCCTCGAGCAGTCGCTTCCCCTCCGCGGTCGTCAGCTCGTCGGGGTGCCGCTGCGGCCGCGCGTCGGCCCGACAGTGCCGACACGCGAGCCCGCAGGCCTGCGTGACCTCCCAGACGAGGACCAGCGGCCGCCGGTCCGTGTCGAGGTCGTCGAACATCGCTTACGACCGGCTACGGTCCCGACCCGCTTGGGGTCGTCCCCGAACGTGTTCCCCCGCCCGCTCGGGACGAATATTCCGCCGATCGAGAGCCCCCACGCCGCGGTCGCGTCGGCGTCGTCGGCAGCGCCCTCGACCGATCGGTCGCCCCCGCCGGATCGCCAGATCGCCGTGACGACCGCGTCGGTCCGCTCGGCCACCGCCCGTTCGACCGCCGTCGGATCGCCGGTGTCGGATCCCATGTCCGCCGCTTCGGCCGCGCGCCCCGCGTGGTTTGTGACGAACGTGTTCCGGCGACAGCGCAGCCGAAGGTACTTCCACCCCGGCGGCGAATCCGCGGGCATGGCACAGGCACGCCTCCGCGTGACGATCCCGGACGGCCCGTGGGTCGGCGACGTCTCGCGGGAGTTCCCGGACGCCCGGTTCCAGGTGCTGACCGCGACGCCCGACGACGGCGCGGGGTTCGCGCTGGTCCGGATCACGGCCGACGACACGGAGCCGATCCTCGACGCCGTCGAGGCGCACGACGTCGTCACCCACTGTTCGGTGATGGCCGGGGACGACGGGATGGTCACCGTCCAGGTCGAGGCGCTCGTCCCGCTCTTACAGATGGTCGCGCGCCGGGCCGGCGTCCCGATCGAGATGCCGGTCGAGATCCGCGACGGCGTCGCGCGCATCGACCTCACCGGCGACCACGAGCGCGTCGCGAAGTTCGGCGACGCCCTGCGCGACGTCGGCGCGGAGTTCGACGTCGAGTACGTCCAACAGCGCGTCAACCCCGGCGGGTCGCTCACGGAGCGCCAGCGCGAGGTCCTCTTCGAGGCGGTCGACCGCGGCTACTACGACGTCCCCCGGGAGTGTACGCTCACGGAGGTCGCCGACCACGTGGGGATCGCCAAGTCGACCTGTAGCGAGGTGCTCCAGCGCGTCGAGCGCACCGTCGTCCGCGAGTTCGTCGACGACCTCCCGCGCCGCCCGGCCGGGCTCGAAGCGCCCGAGGACGACGGCATCGAGCGGATCCAGTGACTGGCTGAGAACGGGTCGAGGAACCCCGACGCGTCCGGATCGCCCGGCTCAGAGCCGCCGGCGGCGGACCAGTCGAGATGCGGAGGCGAGGGACTGTGCTGGGACGGGAAACGGTGAGTCCGCGACCGAACGAGATCCGCTACTGGAAGCCGCCCTCGTAGTCCACCGTCCGGCGGAGTAGGCGGAGCCCGAGCGTCTCGCCGTAGAACTCGACGTGGCTCTCGGGGTCGCGGACGCTCCCCGCGACGCGGCGGCGTCCGGGGTGTCAGCGAGCGCGGGATCGGTTCGGTGCCGCGCCCGAGAGTCGATGTCGGTCTCGGGGACCCCGGGACGAGGCCGTCGCCCGCTCAAGCGAGCCACAGCAGGCGCACGTTGCTCGCGGTGAGGTACGTCCCGGTGATCGTGAGCAGCACCGGCGGGAAGTAGTAGAGGAGTCCGTCGCCCTCGCGCGCCCCCTCGACGCTGATCCAGAGCATCACGAGGTAGACGGCGATCTTCAGCGCGACGAGCCCGGAGAGGCCGAACGACTCCAGCGCGAACCGCACGACCGGGTTCGCCTCGTCGATCGTCGGGACGTATCGGAGGAAGGCGACGGTCGACACGATGTCGCCGACGCCGTACGTCGCGGTCGCCGCGATCCAGAGCCAGTAGAACTCGTTCGGCCGGCGGCGGTACGCCGGGCGACGCCGGGACCGGTCGCGGGTGCGGGACACGACCCGAACTGTCGGGCGGCGGACGTGAAACTGCCGGTTCCGCGCGGGCGACGGCCGCGGCCGGTCCCCGCGCCGGCGTTCGGACCGCCATCCAGCCGACTTAAGAGGGATCGAACCGTTTCGCCGGCCGTGACGGAGCCGTCGACCCGCGACGAGAAGCTGGAACTCGGCGTCGAGCTGCTGGCCCACGTCGAACGCGAGGCGCTCGACCTCGCCGCGGCGGTCGACCGGATCGAGACGATCACGACGAGCCCGGCGCTCACGCGCGACATCCTCGACGCCGCCGAGAAGCGCGGCGTCATCGACCGCGACGGCGCTCGGCTCCGCGTCAACACCGGGGGTACCTACGTCGAGTACGAGAGCCAGGTCGTCGAGCGCGAGGGCGACTTCGACTGCCGGCGCTGCGGGACCTCGATCTCGACGGGCCACTTCGTCCGGCTGGACGCGGGCGAACTCGGACCGTTCGGCTCCTCGTGCGTCCGGAAGGTGACCGGGCGCGAGTCGACGTCGGAGCCGGAGTGAGGGCGGCTTCGGGCGCGCTCGCGGGCCGGCCGGGCGTGGGACCGCCGACCGTCGACCGAACCCGCCGGAGTATTTACGTCGGCGGCCGAAGCGACGGCAATGACCGCGCCGAACCGGAACGTCCTGTGGGCGAACGCGCTCGTCGACGAGCTCGTCGCCGCGGGCGTCGACGCCGTCGTCGCCTCGCCGGGCAGTCGCTCGACGCCGCTGACCGTCGCCGCCGCGAGCCACGAGGAACTCACGGTGTTCTCCCAGTTGGACGAGCGCTCAGCCGCGTACTTCGCGCTCGGCCGTGCTCGCCGGACCGGCCGCGTGACGCCGCTGATCTGTACCTCGGGCACCGCCGCCGCCAACTACCACCCCGCCGTGATGGAGGCGAGCGAGGCCCGCGTCCCGCTGCTCGCGCTCACCGCGGACCGGCCGCCGGAGCTCCGCGACTCGGGGGCGAACCAGACCGCGGACCAAGAGAAGCTGTACGGCGACGCGGTCCGGTTCTACAAGGACCTCCCCGAGCCGGCCGCGAACGACCGAGCGCTCCGGTCGCTCCGCACGACGGTCGCGCGCGCCGTCGCGACCGCCGAGGGGGCCGACCAGGGGCCGGTCCACCTCAACGTGCCGTTCAAGAAGCCGCTGGAGCCGACGCCGGTCCCGGGCGACGTGCCCGACGACCTGCCGGCCGCGGCCGAACTGGGCCGCGACGGCCCCTACGTCGACGTGACGGCCGGCGCGCCGGAACCGGGCGACGACGAGCTCCGGGCGCTCGCGGGCGAGCTGAGCGAGGCCAGCCGCGGCCTGATCGTCGCCGGCCCCGCCGACCCGCCGGGCATCGACCCGGAGGCGGTCGCGGCGCTCGCGCACGCGACGGGCTTCCCGGTGATCGCCGACCCGCTCTCCGGGCTCCGGTACGGCGGTCACACCCGCGTCGCGCCCGTGATCGGGCGCTACGACGCGTACCTCTCGGCCGACCTCGCGGACGAGGAGGAGGAGTCGTGGACCGATCCGGACGTCGTGCTCCGGCTCGGTGCCTCGCCGACCTCAAAGCGGCTCCGGAAGTACCTCGCCGCCACCGGTGCCGACCAGTACCAGGTCGACCCCGCCGGGCGGTGGCGCGAGGCCGAGTTCGCCGCGACCGACCTCGTCGTCGCCGAGCCGAGCCGGCTCTGCGCCCGCCTCTCGCGGCTCGTCGGGGGCGGCAGCGGTGACGCGGACTGGCGCGCGCAGTGGGAGGAGGCGGACCGGGTCGCGGAAGCGGTCCACGCCCGCGAGTGGGACGGGATCGACGCCGAGGTCGCGGTCGGCGACGAGGGCACAACCGACGACGAGACCGCGATTGAGGACGTCGACGCCGGGTTCCACGAGGGGGACGCGCTCCGCGCGGTCGCCGAGGCGCTCCCCGACCCGGCGACGCTGTTCGTCTCGAACTCGATGCCCGTCCGCGACCTCGACCGGTTCGTCGGGCCGACGACCGCGAGCGTCACCGCCCTCGGCAACCGCGGCGTCTCCGGCATCGACGGCATCGTCTCCAGCGCGCTCGGCGCGCGCGCCGGGACGACCGACGACCTCACGCTCGTCCTCGGGGACCTCGCGCTGTACCACGACTCGAACGGGCTCCTCGCGGTCGAGCGCTGCGACGCCGACGCCACGGTCGTGACGGTCAACAACGACGGGGGCGGCATCTTCCACAAGCTGCCGATCGAGTCGTTCGAGCCCCCGTTCACCGAGTCGTTCAGGACCCCGCACGGGCTCGACTTCGAGCCGCTCGCGGCGCTCCACGGCCTCGAGTACGAGCGGATCGACGCGCGCCCCGACGCGCTCGCCGACCGGGGCGAGAGCCCGGCGGAGCGCGCGGACGCGGTCGCCGAGGAGGTCGCCGCCGCGGTCTCCCGGAGTCACGAGGAGCCGGGGTCGCACCTGATCGACGTCGAGACGGACGCCGAGGCCAGCCACCGCACGCGCGAGCGGCTGGCGGCCGCGGTCGACGACGCGGTCCACGGCGACGCGGGCGGCGAGTAGGTCAGGAGCGGGTCGGACCCGGGTCCCCGCGCCGGCTCCCGCCGAGCGTGACGCCCGCGTACGCGACGACGGCGAACTGGACCCCGATCCCGAGGCTCGCGCCGAGCGCGAGGGCGGCGGTGAGGACCGGACCCCGGTCTGGGCCGAGGAACCAGAGGGCGGCGGCCGACCCGACGAGGAACGCCGCGGTCGCGCTCGCGCCCGTCGCCAGCGCAGTCGACGTGGCGGAGACGTCCGCGTCGCGCAGTCCGGCGAGGAGCGCGACGCCGAACAGCAGGCCGTAGATCAGCAGGAACGCGGCGAATCGACCGCTCGCGACGTACACGGAGAGCGTCTCGGCCGACGGGAGCGATACCGACGACTCGAGCAGTATCGGCGCGAGCCGTCTGATCCCGCTGACCGCGAGCGCGACGACCGCGGCGACCGCCGGGGGGAGGGCTGCCGTGCGCATACCGGCGAACCGACGCGGGATTCACTTATAAAATCCGATCCGAGTGGCCGGCGTCACGCCACGTCGACGACCGATTCGGCCCGCGCGTCGCGCTCCGTCGCCGTCACCTCGCCGACGACGCGGTGGGTGCCGGACGGGGGATCGGGCCACGTCGCCTCGTACTCGACCGCCCCGCCGGGCGCGAGCGTCTCGCTGCCGAGCGCCTGCGTGAACATCCGCCCCGCGCCGTAGCGCCAGACCGTTTCCGCCCGCGATCCGTCGGACTCAGCCACGTCTCCCTCCGCGGGGTACGCGGTGAACTCCGCGCGCTGGCCCGTCCGGAAGTCGAGCGTCACCCGTTCCTGCCCGGCGTTCTCGATCCGCAGGGAGAGCGCCACGCCGTCGTCGGTCCGGGTCGCCGCGAGCGCCGCGTCGAGCATGCCTCCGTCTGCGACGCCCGCGGATAAAATACCTCGGCGGGCGGGGACGATACCCCGGGAGAGACGACCGCCTCGCGGCGCGGCGAATGCGCGCCCCGACGACGGCTATAAAACTCGGCTCCCCCTACCGTTCGGCGTGCAGGTCGTCGGCTACGAGACGGACGCCGCGAGCGACTCGCCGGAGTCCGACGGCGGTCGGGTCACCGAGTCCGCCGGACCGGTCGGCGGCGGGCTCTACGTCGCGAGCGACGGGAACGTCGACTTCGTGGCCGCCGACCCGGGGACCGAGCTCGCCTTCGGGCTCGGCGAGCGGCGCTGCGCGGGGACTGTCAACGAGGGGGACCACGTCGCCTGCGACGCCGCGGACGCGCCCTACTGCGACGAGCACTCGGGCGTCTGGGTGTGCGCCCGGTGTACCGGGACGTGTCTGAAAGACGAGATGGACTGCCACGAGAGCCACGCGATGTACCTCGCTGCGTTCGCGCCCGACGTGCTGAAGGTCGGCGTCACCCGCGAGTGGCGGCTCGGGACCCGCCTCCGCGAGCAGGGGGCCGACCGCGCGGCACTCGTCCGGACGTTCCCGGACGGACGGATCGCCCGCGAGGTCGAGGCGGAGCTGGCCGCCGGGGACGACCTCGTCGACCGCGTCCGGGTTCCGACGAAGCTCGACGGGTTCGGGCGTGCGGTCGACGAGGCGGCGTGGGAGGAACTCCTCGACCGGTTCGACCCGATCGAGCGGTTCGCGTTCGACTACGGGCTCGACCTCGGCGACCGGCCCGTGGCCGAGACGATGGCCGCGGGGACCGTCCGCGGGTGGAAGGGGCGAGTGCTGGTGCTCGACCGCGGCGGCTCGACGTACGCGGTCGACGCGCGCGACCTCGTCGGCTACGAGCTGACAGACGCCGTCCCGGAGCGCGAGCTCCAGTCGAGCCTCGGGGCGTTCGGCGGATGACCGGCGGCGTCCTGGCGACGCTGTTCGGCGACCCGTTCGCCGTCATGAACACGGTCGGGCTCGTCGCGTTCGCGCTGGTCGGCGCGAGCAAGGCGGTCCGCGAGGAGTTCGACCTCTTCGGCGTCGCCGTCGTCGGGCTGGCGATGGCGTTCGCCGGGGGCGTCACCCGCGACCTCCTCGTCTCGCGCGTCCCGCTCGCGCTGCGCTCGCCGGTCGAGGTCCTCCTCGGGCTGGTCGGGGTCGCGCTCGCGGTCGGCCTGAGCGCGTGGCTCGCCTCGCCCGACGAACACCCCGTGACGGTCGTCGCGGACGCGGTCGGCCTCGCCGCGTTCGCCACCACCGGGGCCATCGTCGCGACGGAGGCGGGCGTCTCGGCGTTCGGGGTTGTGACCGTCGCGACGATCAACGCCGTCGGCGGCGGCGCGCTCGCCGACGTCCTGCTCGACCGGGCGCCGTTCATCCTCTTCGAGGACTTCTACGCGAGTTGCGCGGTGCTGGGCGGCGTCGCGTACTGGGCGGTCGGCGCTGTCGGCGCGCCCCCCGGACTGGCCGCCGCGGCCTGCGCGGCGGTGACGGTCGGCCTCCGGCTCGTCGCCGTCGCCCGCGGCTGGCGGCTCCCGACCGCGAAGCGGATCGGCGACCGGTTCGTCGACTGACCCGGCTCGCCGACCGAACCGCACTCGATCCCTCAGCGACCCAGTCCCTCAGCGGCGACGACGCGACGGACGCCGAGGTACGCGGCCCCGGCGATCACGGCGTAGGCGACCACGAGGACGCCCGTCGCCGCGTCGGCGCTGTCGATCGCGAGCCGCGCCACCGCGTTCGCGGGCCCGCCGGCCATCGCCGTCGCGCCGCCGAACAGCACGAGGACCGCGACCGAGTAGAGCAGTTGGGCCGCCCGCCGGTCGGGCGCGACCGCCGAGATACCGACCGCGACGGCGACGACCAGCGCCGTCAGCGCTGTCATCAGCGCGAGGATCGGGCCGACGTTCGCGACCGACGTGCCGTTCGCCTCCAGGAGGAGGAGCCAGATCAGCGCCTGCCCGGGGGCGATCCCGATCGCCGCGGCAGCCTTGCCGTCGACGATCTCGGCCAGCGTGACCGGCGCGACGCGGAGCAGCTCCATGGTCCCCTGATCGATCTCCTCGGTGATCGAGTCGACGACGAGCGACCCGGAGATGAACACCGGGAGGAAGACGAGGAGCGGGATCAACACGGTGTAGGTGAACGTGAAGTACGGGCTGGTGTCGCTCCGCTCCGGCAGCGGCAGCGGCGAATCTTCGAGGAACGGGGCGCGCGCGTCCCGCTCGTTCAGCTCGTAGGTCCGCAGGAGTTCGCGCAGCTGTACGACGATCACCGTCGTCTCCACGGTGGCGTCGGGGGCGGTGACGACCGCCGACACCCGGCCCGACTCCCGGCGAGTCGTGACCACCACCGCGTCGGCCGCGTTCCGCTCGAAGGCGCCCCGGGCCGCGTCCGCGTCGGGGTACGCTGTGACCGACGCGCCCGGGACCTCGCTGGCGGCGCGCTCCAAGTCGTCGACCGCGTCGCCCGCGGCCGCGACCTCGACCTGCGCGCCGTCGAGTGCGCCGGGGTCGTACATCGAGACGAGCCCGACGACGAGGAACGACGAGAACATCGCGATGAACAGCTGGATCCCGATCGCCAGCAGGATCGTCTTCTCGGCGCGCAGCCCGGCGAGCTCCCGCCCGGCGATCGTCAGGCGGCTATCCAAGGCTCACCACCCCCGCGTTGTAGGCGGCGTGCCCGAGCGTCGCCAGCGTCAGGGCCAGCGCGTAGGCGGTCCGCCCGCGACTCGCGCCGACGCTCGCGAGGCCGGTGGTGACCGCGTGGAGGGCCAGCGGCGCGAAGAACAGCGCGGCCAGCGCGAGCGGCGGCAGCCCGGAGAGGCCGGCCACGTCGCCGAAGGCGGCCCGGCCGAGGAAGAGGTCGGTGAGCCCGACCGCCTGGACGACCGCGGTGGCCTTCTCCGCGAGGAAGAACCCCGTCCCCGAGGCGAGCCCGACCGCGAGTGCGACGCGGAGGGTCCCGTCGCCGTCGCCGGCCGCGACGCCGTCGAGCCGTTCGAAGACGCCGCGCTCGAAGCCGGCGTAGAGGCCGACGCTCTTGGCGACCTCCTCGATGAAGGCGATGGTGACGAGCAGCACCGGGATCGACACGGTCACCGGCAGCGCGAACAGCACCGCGACGGCGAGCAGCTCCGCGACGAACACGAACGGGATCGTACAGGCGGTGAGGAACGCCACGCCTCCGAGCGCGCGGAGCCGCCGGCGGTCGAGGGGCGCGCCGCCGGTCGGGACCGGGGAGAGGCGGACCGCGAGCGCGTCGAGGAACTTCCGCGTCACCGGCTTCTGCGAGAACATGTCCTCCTCGCGGTAGACGCCGAGCCCGAGGCCGAACAGCAGCGCCGCGCCGACCGCCATCGGCGCGGTCGAGAAGAGCACCTCGCCGGCCGAGACGGCCTCGCCCTGGAGGTCGAAGACGACGAGCGTCAGCGGCGAGACGAGCGCGACCGGCGTCACGTTCGTGAAGATGGCCGGCACGAACGCGTACGTCGTCAGCAGGACGCTCACCCCGACCGTGACGAAGGTGAGCTCCTTGAACGACCGCGCGAACATCGCGCCGACGAACGTCGCGCCGAGGAAGGTCGCGGCGACCGGTGCCACCGCTATCACCGACAGCGCCCCGCCCCCGACCGCGAGCGCGATGAGCGTCGTGACGACCGCCGCGGCCGCGGCGTACGGCAGCGTCTTGCCGGCGACGATCTCCGCCGGCGACAGCGGCGTGACGAGTAGCGGCTCCCCCCGGCGGTTCGTCCGTTCGTCGAGGATCGAGGAGCCGTACGCCTGGATCAGGAAGTTCATCGGCACGAGGAAGACGAAGGCGAGGAGCAGCGAGGTGAACGGGAACGGCGGCGTGATCGAGCCCGGCGATCCGACCGTGTCGGCGCCGAACGCCGCGCCGCCGATGGAGGGCACCGCGAAGCCGCCGTCGCCGTCCGACCCATCGCTGCCGCCCACGGAGCCGACTCCGTCCGTCGTGCTGCCGTCACCGTCGCTTCCGCCCTCCCCGTCGCTTCCGCCGTCGCCGCCGTCGGACCCGCCGCCGGTCGACCCGTCGGAGTCGCTCGTCTGGTCGCCGTCGCCGCCGAGCGTCGTCCCCTCGTCGAACCCGGTCGTCCGACCGACGTACCGGAGCGTGACGGTGACCGGGAACGCGGCCGTCCGGTTCGGTTCGGCGCGCATCAGGCGCTCGTTGTGCGCCTCGACCGCCTCGCGGACCGACGCGGCCGCGGCCTCGCCCTTCTGGGTGTCGGTCGCGCGGACGACGACCGACTCGACGTCCCCGGGATCGATCGCGCCCCCGTCTTCGGATCCGGGTCGCACCACCGTCACCACGACCGCGTCTGCGGTGTCGCCGAGCGACGCCCGGCCGGCCGAGACCGCGCGCAGCGACGGCTCCGCCTCGATCGCGTCCGCGTACGGCGAGCCGGGGTCGACGCCGACGCGGTAGACGTCGCGGTCGACGTCGAGGCCGGCGACGCCGGTCGCCACGCCGACGCCGACGACCCCCCCGGCGACGAGGAGCAGGGCGACCCCCGCGGCGAGGGTCTTCCGGTCGACGCCGCCGGACGCCCGGGCGGACTCCCACTTCGCGACGCGGAGCACTCGACGGGCGGCGACGGCGATCCGGCGACCGAGGCGGCGCAGCCGATCGGTCACTCGGTCGCCTCCGTCGCCGTCGCGGCCGCGGTCTCCGCCCCCTCGTCGCCGTCTCCGCCGCCGTCGCTTTCCCGGTCCGCTCCGTCGTCCTCGTCTCCGTCGGCGTCGTCACCGATGTCGCCGGTGAATCTCCCTGGCATCGGTCGCCCGACGATGTCGAGGAACACGTCTTCGAGGCTCGGCTCGCGGCTCCGGATGTCGACGACCTCGCCGCCCGCGTCGGCGACCGCCTCGCGGACCGCCGCGACCGCGTCCATGTCCGGGACGGTCGTCCGGTAGCGGTCGCCGACCTCCGCCGTCGCCGCGTCGAGGTCGGCGAGCGCGAGCGTCGCGGTCGGTTCGACGTCCGTGAACACGCGGTAGGTCGTCTCGCCGTGTCGCTCGCGGATCCCGTCGACGCTGCCGCGGGCGACGATCCGGCCCTCGTTCATCACCACGACGCGGTCGCAGACCGACTCCACGTGGTAGAGGTTATGCGCGGAGAAGACGACCGTCTTCCCGGTCTCGCGGAGCTCGCGGGTGAACGCCAGCACGGAGTTGGTCGTCACCGGGTCGAGCCCGGACGCGGGCTCGTCGTACACCAGCACGTCCGGGTCGTTGACCAGCGAGCGCGCGATGGCGACCTTGCGTTTCATGCCCTTCGAGACGTCGCCGAGGCGGCGCTCGCGATGGTCGAGTTCGAGCCGGTCGAGCGCGGCCTCGATCCGCTCGTCGGCCACCTCCCGGGGCACGTCGTAGAGGTCGGCGAAGAAGCGGAGGTACGACAGCGCGGTCATCTCCTCGTACAGCGGCGACTCCTCCGGCAGGAACCCGAGGTGCCGGCGCATCTCGGGGTCCGAGGCGTCGAACCCGGCGACGGTCACCTCGCCGTCGGTCGGCTCGACGAGGCCGGCGATCACCTTGAGCGTCGTCGTCTTTCCGGCCCCGTTCGGACCGACGATCCCGAACACCTCGCCGTCGTCGACGGCGAAGTCGCTGTCGACCACGGCCGCGAAGTCGCCGTAGGTCTTCCGCAGCCCCGACACCTCGATCATGCCTGCGCTTCCGCCGGCTCGCGGGTTAAACCCACGCCCGCGGTTATCGGCCCCGAGAACGCGGCGAGGGCGGGGGACTGCGAGCCGCACGAGCGACCGAGAGAACGCCGCGGGCGACGATCGCCTGGATGTCCGTCCCCGTCGGAAGACTCGTCACTCCGTGTACGGCTTCTCGATGCTCCCGTCGCCGCTGATGTACGCGTTCATCCGGCGCGTCACCCCGTCGAACAGCGTGATGAGCGGCGAGAGGACGCGTTCGACGAGCCGGACCGGCGACGCGACGCGCAGCGACCACGTCTCCGCGTTGCCGAGGCCGAACGCCTTCGGGACGATCTCGCCGAAGACGAGGACGAGGACGCTCGTACAGAGGGTCGTTACCACGATCGCGGGCCCGGCGGGGAGGTAGCTCGCGATCAGGACGGTCACGACGCTCGAGATGGCGATGTTGACGACGTTGTTCCCGACGAGCAGGGTCACGAGGAGGCGGTGCGGGTCGTCGTGGAGCCCTTTCAGGACGGCTCCCCGCGGGTCGCCCGCGTCGGCCTGCCGCTCGAACCACTCGGCGGGCAGCGAGAAGATCGCGGTCTCGGAGCTGGAGAAGAACGCGCTGAACCCCAGTAATACGATCACCGCCGCCACGCCGACCGCGCCGAGTGCGACTCCGACCATGTCGCGTGTCGAGAGAGAACCCCAAAGAGGGTGTCGGAGGGGTCCGGCAGGTGCGGCGCATCTGCGCCGCTCACCGGTCGGCGGCGAGCGGTGCCGGGGAGTCGCCCGGCGAGAGAAGACGGTCGGCCCGCGTTACTCCTCTTCTTCCTCCTCCTCGACCGGTCCTCGTCCTCGTTCCCAGACGGCGTCGGCGGAGGTGTCGTTCGGTGCGGTGTGCGAGACGTCTTTCATGGTATCGCGATCGCTTGCCATATTGACAGCTGGTAGCCCGGACCCCCGTATTAACCCTTCGTGGAAAGAGATAATGAGACCTGATACCATATAAGGTATTAATATTCTCTCGCGAGGGGCCTCCTCGGTCGATGGACGAACTGCCAATTAGGCGGGCTCGGACCGCATCGAACCGCACGAACGTGCGGAGATTCTCGCGGACCGCAGCGATGAGGGTCGCCGGCGTCGGACGACGCTGCGTGGACACCACAGCCGAGCGCGACGCCCGAACCGCGGTGGTCCGCGAGGGGGCGACGCTCGCGGTCGGTCGCGACGTCGACGCCCCGGCGGAGCGGACGGCGACGGCGCTCCGCGACACGCAGCGGTGGCCGGAGTGGAGCCCGTCCGTTCGGGGCGTCGAGAGCACCGACCGGTACGTCGAGACCGGGACGACGGGGCGCGTCCGGGTCGCGTGCCGCTGGGTCCCCTTCCGCGTGACGGCCGCGACGCGGCTCCGCTGGGACTGGCGAGTCGCCGGGGTGCCCGCGACGGGCCATCGCATCGACCGCTACCCGGGAGAGTCGGGTCGGTGTCGAGCGGCTATCGAGGTCCCGCTGGTCGCGGCCCCGTACGTCCCCGTCTGTCGGCGGGCGCTCGACCGATTCGCGGCGCTCGTCGAAGGAGCCGAGTGAGTCGGGCGACGGGGCCGGCTGAGCACGCCGAGCGCGCGCAGTCGTCCCACCCAGCCCGTCGAGCGCGCGTCGTCGCCCGCCCGTCTCACTCCTCGTGACCGCCCTCGAACGGGTCGATGACCGCGCTGCCCGGCTCCGCCTCGTCGCGGGTGAACCCCGGCCCCCGCGTCGCGAGCTCGAAGACGAGCCCGTCGGGGTCCGAGAAGTAGACGCTCTTGAAGTAGGTCCGATCTTTCACCTCGGAGACCCGGACGTCGTGGCCCTCGAGGTGCTCCTTCCACTCGCGGAGCGTCGCCTCGTCCTCGACGCCGAACGCGAAATGGTGGCTCGCGCCGGGGCCGGGCGTCCCCTGCGAGCGGGGGTACTCGAAGTAGGTGACCGTGGTCCCGGGCTCGCCCTCCGGGGTCGACGAGAAGTAGTAGTGCGGCGTCCCGGGGTCGTCGTAGTTCTGCGTCCGCTTGACCGTGTGCCAGCCGAGCACGTCCTCGTAGAACGACTGGGTCTCGTCCATGTCGGTACAGATGTTCGTGACGTGGTGGAGCCCCGTCGTCGGCGGCGCGTCGGTCATGGTGCGTGTGATCGGTCGTCGGGAGGGCAGTTAGTCGTACTGGCGACTCCGGGGCCGTCGTGTCGGTGGCCGGGAACAAGGCGCGGCGGTCGCGGAACGGGTCGTTCGGGCGGTTCGGTCGTTCGATACGGTCAATCGGCTCGGCCGAGGATCGGGACGGTCAGCAGCTTCGGCCGCGGCTCAGAACAGGCCCAGCCCGACCGCGTACGGCCACGCGGTGCCGCCGACCGCGAGCAGCGCGAGCGCGGCGCCGGCGCCGTAGACGTTCTTCAGGAAGCTCGTCATCTCGTTCTGCTTCTCCTCTGGGTCGTCCATCGACCAGAAGTCGTGCATCGTCACGGCCGAGACGATGAGGAAGAAGGCGAGCGAGCCCGCGGCGAGGACCGGGAACGCGCCCGCGGCGACGGCGAGGCCGCCGAGGGCGAGGACGGCCCCGGAGGCGATCACCGAGAACTTCGGCGCGGGGAGGCCCTTGAACTCGGCGTAGCCGGCCATCGTCTCGAGGTCGGTGAAGTGGTTGAGGCCCATGAACGCGAGCGTCGCGCCGAACAGGATCCGGCCGAGCAGGAAGAGTTCGCCCGCGAGTGGGGTGTCGAACTGGAGCGGTAGCGTCGCGAATTCAGCTAACATCGTGTAACCTGCTATACGGGCGTAACCCATTTATCGCTTCCCGGACAATAGAGTTAGTAGGTAACACCGATGTCATCACAGGACCTTTCCGCGGCGGAGTCGGCGGAGACGGCGGATTCGGGGGCTGAAGCGGCTGGCGAGGCGACGGAGACGGACGCGACGGCGGCGGCGACGACGCCCGACACGCCCTGCCCGGTCGTCGACTCGATCGAGCAGATCGGGTCGCAGTGGCGGCTCGTCGTCCTCCACGAGCTGTTGAACGGCGAGTCGCGGTTCAACGAACTTAAACGCGAGACCGACGCGAACGCCCGCACGCTCTCGCGCGTCCTCGACGACCTCCAAGAGACCGGGTTCGTCGACCGGCGACTGGAGGAGGACTCGCCGGTGGCGACGTACTACAGCCTGACCGCCAAGGGCGAGTCGCTCGCCCCCGTCTTCGAGGAGATCGACTCGTGGGCCCACGAGTGGCTCGCCGAGTGCGACGCGTAAGCGTGTGTTAGCAGGATTGGATTTCGTTTATAAATAGACATCCGTTCCCGGGCTGTTTGTTTATAAACTACTAACAGCGAATCGTCGATGTAGGCATCTAAAGCCCCAGTCGCGAGGGCGGCGCACGCTCGCTGCGCTCCTCGGTCGCTCGCGCTGCTCGCTCCCTGCGGTGCTTACGTCGCCTGCGCCGCCCTCGCGACCGCCCCTTTGAGTCCCGCCCCGTACGGCACCGCAGCCTCACACCTCCCCAGCCTCGTCGGCCGGCCTCCGCTTCGCTCCGGCCCGCCGACTCCCTCGCGCGTGCTCCTCGCGTCCGTTGGACGCTCGGAGGCACGCGCCACCGCCTCACAAATCGATGAGCGGCGCTGGCAGGCTCATCGGTTTGTAAATCGTGCCGCCGCGTCGCGCAGCCGCTGCGTCGCTCTCACACGTACTTTCGCGCGAACGCGTACAGGTCCGGGATAACGTACGCCGCCCCGCCCACGGCGAGAGCGATCACGAGCGGGATCCCCCACGGGCTGTACCCGTCGAGCCGTATCGACCATCGCAACAGCCCGGCGGCCTCGACGGCCGGCTGTACGAGGTACACGCACCCACCGACCGCGGCGGCCGCGGGCGCGTGGACCGCCGAGACCCGATAGCCGTAGGCGCTGCCGGCGATGAGGGCGAGGCCGAGAGCGGTCACGAAGGCGGCATAGATGAGCGCGCCGAACCCGCCGAGCGGGCCCGGTCCGTAGAGCGTGAACTCGTAGACGCGCTCGTCCGCGAACACGTAGTACAGGCCCCCCTCCTCGGGAGCCTCCTCGATGTCGATCCCGGTGTCTCCCGGAGCGACGTCCAGCCCCGAGGGAACCGGCTTCGAGATCGAGACGCCGCCGTCGTCGGAGTCCGCCGCCACCGTGAAGAAGCGCTGTCCCCGTTCGGAGAGGTCATCGTATTCGAAGGCGAACCCCTCGCAGTCGACGAACGCGACGCTGACGTCTCCGGAGTCGGCGTCGTCCGTCGGGAAGAAACACGCCAGTTCGCCGTCGTCCCTGACGAAGTTCCAAGCCCCCGACCGGAACTCGGACGGGAGGTCGTCGACGGCGACCTCGTCGCGATCGCCGGCAGCCTTGACGGAGGCTTCACCGCGATCAGAGCCGGCGTCGACGACGTCCCGCGCCGCCCCGGAGAGGTCCGCGTAGCGGTGGACTTCGCTGTCCGTTCGATCCACCGAGTACGTAACCGGGGCCGGGTCCGTCGCGCCCGCGACGGCGCCGGCGACGACCCCGACTCCGACGACGAACAGACAGAGGGCCGCGAGGAGTTCGGGTGACGGGCGATTCATCACCTCTTCCGACCCTCCGACGGCGTATGTGTTTTGTGTGACCTCGATTCGGCGACGGCGCTCCCGGCGCGGGCGAAAGGTGCTTGCCCGCCGAAACGCACACCCTTCTCCGGCGCGTACGGAGCGCTGTGTACGCCGGACTGAAGAACACCCCCTGTTGCCTGTGCGGCCGGGACGACACCCACACCCGGATCGCAGTGCCGCCGCGGGCGCTCCGGCTCATGGAGAACGGCGGGCCCATCGCGTGGCGCGACGTCGTCGGCACGGTCACGCTCCGCTTCTGCGCCGACGACTGGGACCTCGTGAGCGACCTCGCCATCGAGATGGACGCGCACCCGCTCTCGCGGTGTAACGCGGCGCACGTCTCCCTAGACCTCCGCGAGGACCATGAGGCGCTGCTGTCGGCGACGAAGGCCGAGACGGACCAGACGGAACTGGAGGCGCGCCTGGCGGACGAGGCCGAGGCGACCCTCGACGCGGTCGACGACCCCTACACCGAGGAGCGCGACGTCGTGGAGGCGATCGTGGTGTTGCGTGCGCTAGAGGAGCTCGGCGTGCGGGAACGCCCCGGCGACGCCGCCGCGCTGACGGGCGACGACTGAGACGACCGGGGCGGGCGCTCGCTCACCACCTCACCTCGAACCCGTCCTCGCCCTCCGGTTCTCCGTACTCGGCGTCGACGTCGTCGACCTCGGCGGCCCGGCTTCCGGTCTCGCACCACTCGACCATGTCGCGGACGTCTCCCTCTGGGCCCTCGAAGACGGCCTCGACCCGGCCGTCGTCGAGGTTCCGTACCCAGCCGTCGACGCCCGTCTCGCGGGCCGTGTCGCGGGTCGTCGCCCGGTAGTAGACGCCCTGAACGCGGCCCGAGACGAACACGTGCGCGCGAACGCGGTCGGTCATCGGTCGGTGGTGCGACGCGCTCCCTGTTAAACGGCCCGCCCGCAACCGACGCCTACTAACTCCCGCGCGCCGACGTGGGCGACATGGACCTGTTCGGAACCGCCGGCATCCGCGGCGGCGTCGAGGACCGCGTCACGCCGTCGCTCGCGCTCGCCGTCGGGCGGGCCGTCGGCGCGGCGATCCGGGACCGAGCCGACGAGTCGACCCCCGACCCCACCGTCGTGCTCGCCCGCGACGGGCGAGTGACCGGCCCGGCGCTCGCGGCCGCGATGGAGGCCGGCCTCTCCGCCGGCGGCGTCGCCGTCCGACGCGCGGGACCGCTCCCGACGCCGGCGCTGGCGCACGCCTCGCGCGGCCGTCACGGCGTGATGCTGACGGCCTCGCACAACCCCCCGACCGACAACGGGATCAAGCTGTTCCGCGACGGCGTCGAGTTCGACCGCGACTTGGAGCGCGCCGTCGAGTCGCGGGTCGCCGACGAGGCGCCGGTGGCCCCGTGGGACGAGTGGACCGCGGCGACCCGGGTCGACCCGCTCGGCGACTACCTCGAACACGTGCGCGAGTACGCCGCCGGCTTCGGCGCGGACCTCGACGGGCTCCGCGTCGCCGTCGACTGCGGCAACGGGATGAGCGCGCCCGCGACGCCGACCGTCCTCCGCGAGCTCGGCGCGGACGTCGTCACGCTCAACGGCAACGTCGACGGCCACTTCCCGGGCCGCGGGAGCAAGCCCACGCCGGAGACGCTCGCCGATCTGCGCGCGTTCGTCGCGGACGCCAACGAGGGCGTCGAGAGTCCCGGGCGCCCGGCAGACGGGGGGAGCGGAGCGGGAGCGGACGCCGACGCGGACGAGACCGAGGGGTTCGCCTTCGGGATCGGTCACGACGGGGACGCCGACCGGATTGTGATCGTCGACGCCGACGGCGAGGTCGTCCACGAGGACACGGTCCTCGCGGTCCTCGCGGAGCGGTACACTCGCGCGAGCGACGCCGGGGACCCGGTCGTCGTGACGACGCCGAACGCCTCCGGGCGGATCGACGAGCGCGTCCGCGACGCCGGGGGCCGCGTCGAGCGCGTGCGGCTCGGCGCGCTCCACGAGGGGATCGCCGCGGTGCGCGCGGAGGGCGCCGCCGACACCCGCGTCGTCTTCGCGGCCGAGCCGTGGAAGCACATCCACGTCGCCTCCGGCGGGTGGATCGACGGCGTCGCCTCCGCCGCGGTGATCGCCCGCCTCGTCGCCGACGAGGGGCTGGCGGCGCTCCGCGCCCCGGTCACGGAGCGCCCCTACCGGAAGGTGAGCGTCGGCTGCCCGGACGACGCGAAGGAGTCGGTGATGGACCGGCTGGAGACGGCGCTGCCGCAGGCGTTCCCCGCGGCCGCGGTCGACACCGACCACGGCGTCAGGCTGGAGTTCGACGACGCCTCGTGGACGCTCGTGCGCCCGTCGGGCACGGAGCCGTACGTCCGGGTGTACGCCGAGAGCGACGACGTAGACGAGCTCGTCGCCGACGTCGAGGACGTGGTCGAGACCGCGGTCGCGGCGGCGTAGGCGGCGAGGGCGTGTCGGCGGAGAGAACGTGTGGGCGGCGAGGGCGTGTCGGCGGCGAAGGCGTCATGGGCAACGTCGACGGAAGACGGCCCGGGCGCTGCGCGCGTCGGTGGCCTCGCGTTCTGTCCCCGTTTACGACCGTGAATGATACGGGTCCGTGGATCGGAACACCGATCGAGGCCCGCTTTTACCCGGTATTCTGCCGTCTCGTTTCACGAACGTGCCTCCCTCTCGGCGCGGGAACGACGAATTTATGCCGCGTTCCGACGGGGTTACGAGTGAGATGGCATCCGACTTCGATCGGCGGCGGTTCATCAAAGCGGCAAGCGCAGCGGGCCTCGTCGGCCTCGCGGGGTGCGGTGGCGGGCCGAGCGACGGCGAGAACGAGTCCGACGGCTCGGACGGCACGGACGGCTCCGACGGCTCCGACGGGTCTGACGGCTCCGACGGCGGGGACGGGTCCGACTCGCCGCCGGCGACGGTCGGTATCGTCTACTCCGACGGCGGACTGGGCGACAACTCGTTCAACGACGCGGCCCAGCAGGGCATCCTCCAGGCCGAAGAGGAGTTCGGCATCGAGTACAACGAGGCGGAGCCGGAGGGCGCCGGCGAGTTCTCGCAGTTCCAGCAGCGGTACGCGAGTTCGACCGACCCGAACTACGACCTCGTCTCCACCATCGGGTTCAACCAGGGCGACGCGCTCTCCGAGACCGCGCCGCAGTACCCCGACCAGGACTTCATGATCGTCGACACCGTGGTCGAGGAGCCGAACGTCGCGAACTACCTCTTCCGCGAGGAGGAGGGGTCGTTCCTGATGGGCGTCCTCGCCGGGGAGCTGTCCACGACCGACTTCTCCGCCGGCGCGGGATCGACCGACCCCGACTCGACGAACGTCGGGTTCGTCGGCGGCGTCGACAGTCCCGTCATCCGCCGGTTCCAGGCCGGCTTCGAGGCCGGGGTCGACTACGCGACCGACGACGTCGACGTCATCACGAGCTACGTCGGCAGCTACGCCGACCCCTCGGGCGGCCAGGAGGCGGCGCTGTCGATGTACCAGAGCGGCGCCGACATCGTCTACCACGCGGCCGGCGCGACTGGCGTCGGCGTCTTCCAGGCCGCGCAGGACGAGGGCCGGTTCGCCTTCGGCGTCGACCAGGACCAGTCGGTCTCCGAGGAGTCGTTCGCCGACGTGATCGTGGCGTCGATGGTGAAGCGCGTCGACACCGCGGTGTACGAGTCGATCTCGAACGTCATCGACGACAACCACCAGGGCGGTAGCACGACGGCGCTCGGGCTGGAGTCCAACGGCGTCGAGTGCGTCTACGGACAGGAGATCGGCGACGACGTCCCCGACGACATCGTGTCTTCGGTCTCCGACGCCCGCGACGGCGTCATCGCCGGCGACATCGACGTCCCGGACACCACGAGCAACTGAGCCGAGGGCGGCGAGCGCTCGGTCCGAGTCCGACGCGGCGAGCGTTCCGGACCGGGTCCGACGCGGCGGCCGAACTTCCACTTTTTCGCGGTACGGTTCGCCGAGTGACAGCTCTCGCGTCCCTCGGCCGCGAATCCGCGCGTTTTTAGGGACTGCCACGGAGTTACGGGTGAATGAACCCGGCGGTCCACTTGGACGGCATCACGAAGCGATTCCCCGGGGTCGTCGCGAACGACGACGTTGATCTCGCGGTGGAGCGCGGGAGCGTCCACGCCCTGCTGGGCGAGAACGGGGCCGGAAAGACCACGCTGATGAACGTGCTGTACGGACTCTACGAGCCGACCGAGGGGACCGTCCGCCTCGACGGCGAGCCGCAGTCGTTCGACTCTCCGCGGGACGCGATCGACGCCGGTATCGGTATGATCCACCAGCACTTCATGCTGGTCGACCCGATGACGGTGTGGGAGAACGTCGTCCTCGGCAACGAGCCGACGACGTGGGGCGGGCTGCGCGTCGACAAGGAGGCGGCCCGCGAGGCGGTCGTCGAACTGAGCGAGCGCTACGGCTTCGACGTGGACCCCGACGCGGCGATCGCGGACGTCTCCGTCGGCGAACAGCAGCGCGTCGAGATCCTGAAGGCGCTGTACCGCGGGGCGGACGTGCTCATCATGGACGAGCCGACGGCGGTCCTCACCCCGCAAGAGGTCGAGGAGCTGTACGGCGTCTTCGAAGAGCTCACGGAGCAGGGGAAGACGATCATCTTCATCTCCCACAAGCTCGGCGAGGCGCTGTCGGCGGCCGACGACATCACCGTCCTCCGCGACGGCGTCAACGTCGGGACCGTCGCCGCGGAAGACGTGACCCGGGAGGACCTCGCGGAGATGATGGTCGGTCGGGAGGTGCTGATGGAGCCCGCGACGACGCCGCAGGAGGCCGGCGACCGCGTGCTGAGCGTCAGCGGGCTGGACGTCGACGACGACCGCGGCGTGCGGGCCGTCTCGGACCTCTCGTTCGAGCTCCGGGCCGGCGAGGTGTTCGGCATCGCCGGCGTCGACGGGAACGGGCAGTCCCAGCTCGTCGAGGCGATCACCGGGCTGCGGGAGCTGGCCGACGGCGAGATTCACTACCTCGGCGAGTCGCTTTCGGGGACGACGCGCCGCGACCGGATCGACCGCGGGATGGCGTTCATCCCGGAGGACAGACAGGAGCGCGGACTGGTGATGTCGTACGACCTCACCGAGAACGCCATCCTCGGGAGCCAACACGACCAGCCGTTCGCTCGGGGCGGGCGACTGGACTGGAGCGCGTCACGCGACCACGCCGAGTCCGTCATCGAGCAGTACGACGTCCGGCCGCCCGACGCCGCGGCGGAGGCGGAGGCGCTCTCCGGAGGGAACCAGCAGAAGTTCATCGTCGGCCGCGAGTTCGAGCGCGACCCGGACCTCGTCGTCGCGATGCACCCGACCCGCGGCGTCGACATCGGCTCGACGGAGTTCCTCCACGACCGGCTGCTCGAACTGCGCGCGGAGGGGAAGGCGGTCCTGCTCGTGTCCTCGAAGCTCGACGAGGTCCAGGGCCTCTCGGACCGGCTCGCCGTGATCCACGAGGGTGAGTTCAGCGGCGTCGTGGACCCGGCGACCGTCACCGAGGAGGAGATCGGGCTGCTGATGGCGGGCGAGACGCCCGACGACGACTCGGTCGAGGCCGCCTCCCTCCACGAGGAGGCGACCGACCAGATCGCGGGCGACCCGACGGCCGACGGCGACGAGGTGGACGCGTGAGCGACGCCGGACCGGACGCGGGCGGGACCCCCTCCGTCGTCTCCCGACTGATCGCGCCGTTCGTCGACCGGAGCGTCGCGGAGCGGCTGGTGATAAGCGTCGCCGCGATCCTCCTCTCGATCGCCGTCGGCTTCGTCATCGTGCTGATCTCGGGCAGGATCGCCCAGTGTTCGACGGCCGCGTGGACGATGCCGCTCACCGGGATCGGCTTCTGTTACGACCCGATACAGGTGTACGTCGTGCTGTTCAACGGCGCGTTCGGCAACCCGATCGCCGTCGGCGAACCCGGGCTGTTCAACCCGAACTGGACGCCGTTCAACCTCTCGCTCGGGCTGACGCTCTCGGAGACGACGCTGCTCATCTTCACCGGGCTGTCGGTCGCCGTCGCGTTCCGGGCCGGCCTGTTCAACATCGGCACGCAGGGCCAGCTGGTCGTCGGGGCGCTCGCGACCGCGCTGACCGTCATCGCGGCCGCGCCGCTGCTGCCCGAGGGTCCCGTCGGCGGTGCGGTCCTGATCGTGCTCGGCACCGCGGCCGGCGCGGTCGGCGGCGGGTTCTGGGGCGCCATCCCGGGCGCGCTCAAGGCGTACGCCGACGCCAACGAGGTGATCACGACTATCATGCTGAACTTCGTCGCGGCGAACGTCGCGTACGTGCTCGTGCTGGAGGTGTTCCGCGCCGAGGGGTCGTCCGTGGTCGCCACGCAGTACGTCCCGGAGTACGCCCAGTTCCTGCCGTGGTTCTTCCCGCAGTCGGCCGACTTCGCGGTCGTGGCGCTCCTCGTCGGGATCGCGTTCATCGGGGCGCTCTACTACCTCATCGAGCACACGTCGTTCGGCTACGACGTCCGAACGAGCGGCGTCCAAGCGGCCGCCGCGGAGTACGGCGGCGTGAACGCGAAGCTCACGACCGTCCGCGCGATGACGCTGTCCGGCGCGCTCGGCGGCATCGGCGGCTCGGTGTGGGTGCTCATGTCCGAGGGCCGGTGGATGGCCTCGATCCCGAGCCTCGGCTTCGACGGGATCACCGTCTCGATACTCGCCGGGAACAACCCCATCGGAGTGTTGCCGGCCGCCTTCCTCTTCGGCATTCTGAAGGGCGGCGCCTTGGAGATCGGGTTCCGGACGGACGTCCCGACCGAGCTCGTGGGCGTGCTGCGCGGGCTCATCATCCTGTTCGTCGCGATGCCGGAGTTCTTCCGGATGATCGGCAAGTACGCGGGCATCGGCGCCGGGGGTCCCGGCGGCGGGGTCCGGACCGACCCCGACGAGACGGACGGGGCCGTCGGGACCGACGGAGGTGAGGCCGATGCGTAACCCGATCGCCGACCTCTCGATCCCGATCCTCGACGACCTGATCGAGTCCGACTACACGCGGTCGCTCGTCGTCGGCGTCGTCGTCGTGTTCGGACTGCTCGGTATCGTCGGCGCGGCGTTCCCCGACTCCGTCGCCGGCGACCTCGCGGGCATCGCGTTCTCGACAAGCACCGCCACGTCGACGGCGCGGCTCGCGGCGCCCATCGTGCTCGCCGGGCTCGGGGGGATCTTCGCGGAGAAGTCCGGCGTCATCAACATCGGCCTGGAGGGGCTGCTCATCATCTCGGCGTTCGTCTCGATCTACGCGGCGTCCGTCGTCGGGATCGGGAACAGCGTGCTGGGTATCCCCGCCCTCGCGGTCGCGTTCCTCGCCGGCATCGCCGCGTCGACGGCGCTGTCCGCGGTGTTCGCCGTCGTCTGTATCGAGTTCAAGGCGGACCAGATCATCGCCGGGCTGGCGGTCTGGCTCATCGCGCTCGGGCTCGCGCCGTTCCTGTCGCGGGTGCTCTTCGGCGGCGTCAACACGCCGAACCTCGGGGCCAGCGTCGGCTGGCGGTACTTCGCGGCGCTCGTCGTGATCGCGACGCTGGGCTCGTGGTGGCTCCTGAACCGGACCACCTTCGGCAAGCACCTCCGCGCCTCGGGGGAGAACCCGAAGGCGCTCGACACCGTCGGCGTCTCGGTCTCTCGGGTCCGGTACGCCGGCGTGCTCCTCTCCGGCGTGCTGTCCGGCGTCGGCGGCTCGGCGCTCGCGCTGTCGATCGGGCAGTTCGTCGGCTCCGGCGAGACGATGGTTCAGGGCAAGGGCTTCATCGCCATCGTCGCGTACCTGTTCGGCAACTACAATCCGCTCGGTACGCTCGGGGCCGGCGTGCTGTTCGCCGGGCTCGACGCGACACAGATCCGGCTCCAGCAGCTCGGGTACGCGATCCCCGACACGCTCGTCCAGACGATCCCGTACGTCGTCGTGATCGTCGTGCTCACGCTGGTCGGACGGACGCAGATCCCCGAGGCAGCGGGCGAGCACTACGAGACCGAAGAGTAGGTCGCGCTCCCGGGCGGCCATCGCCGCGGCCGGAGCGTCAGTCCGACGCCCCCGCCCCCTCGGTCGGGGACGGCAGCCGCAGATCGGCGAACGCCTCGGTGTCGCCGATCCCCGTGACGATCTTGACCTCGTCGGTGATCGGGACTCCCACGCACGAGAGCCGGGCGTTCGCCTCTCGGATCTGCTCGTCGGAGAGGATCGACTGCCCCGGCATCGCCACGTCGCCCTCGACGACGACGACAGCGCAGTTCGAGCAGGCCCCGCCGCGGCAGGCGTACGGCCACGAGCGGCCGCCCCGCTCCGCCGCCTCCAGGATCGACTCGCCGGGCTCGACGAGGAAGCGCCCGTACTCCGGGAGGTCGAGGTCCGCGTCGGCCGCCTTCTCGAAGAGGTCGTCGTCGGACAGCGACCACCCCCGCTCCGTCAGCGCGTCGCGGTCGAGGTGGTAGACGGTCGAGGGCGATCCGGTCCGGACCGGCTCGACCGACCCCTCCGCGTACCGCCGGACGACGTCGGCCGCCTCGTCGACCGGCTCGTCGGCGAGCGCGTCGAACCAGTCGCGGACCGTCGCCGGGGCGAGGTTCGACTCCGCGGCGACGGCCTCCAGGTTCACCCCCTCGAGCCGGGCGACGGTGGAGACGAACCGCGACGAGTCGAGCGCCGCGACCGTCTCCTCGATCCACTCCTCGGAGCGGTCGTACCACGAGGCGAGCTCCGCCGTGCCGATCCCCCTGTCGTACGCGACGGCGATCATCAGCGCCGCGGTCGCGTCCGCCGAGCGGACCTCCGGGAGCCACGCCCGGACCAGGTCCGCGTCGGTCTGATCGAGCTGACCCATACCCGATCGTCCGTCTCGGAGCCGTTAAACGGTGAGCCTGAACAGTTAGGCTCGGCCGCCGGCATCGCCGGGCGGCGTCGGGGCCGGCCGGCGGTCGAAATCCGTCCCATCGAACCCGACCGAAACGGGAGCAAAGAGTTTTGACGGGCGCACGACACGGTCCGGTAATGGATATCGACGAGTACGACGTCGTCGTGGCGGGGGCCGGGACCGCCGGCTGTTACGCCGCCGCGACGATCGCGAACGAGGGGCTCGACGTCGTCATCGTGGAGCGGAAGGACGCCGAGGAGGCCGGCCACATCGCCTGCGGTGACGCACTGAAGGGGGCCGACGCTTTCCCGGAGGCGATCCCGAAGGACCGACTCGAGCCCGCGTTCACGAACACCGGCGTCGACCACGGTCGCTTCGAGATCCCGCAGGAGGACACGGTCCTAGAGATCCCCGTCCCCGGCGAGCTCGCCGTCATCGACCGCTGGGAGTACGGCCGCCAGCTCATCTCCGGGGCCGAGGACGCGGGCGTCGACTTCCACTACGACACCGTCATCAACGACGTGAGACAGGACGAGAGCGGCCGCGTCACCGGGATCCACGCGGTGCGGAAGGGCGACCCGCGGACGTACGAGGCGGACATTGTGATCGACGGCGCCGGGTCGCTCTCGCTGCTCCAGGACAAGGCGGACTTCGCGGGGACGACCTTCGACACGAACGTCCGGTACTCGCAGTTCTGCTCGGCGTACCGCGAGATCGTCGACGTCCCGGAGCCGGTCGAGTGGGACGACGCGCTGGTGTTCAAGGCGACTGACCGCGCGGCGGGGTACCTCTGGTACTTCCCGCGGACCGCGACGGAGATCAACGCCGGCCTCGGCTTCCAGATGACGGAGGAGCCGATGCAGCTCGTCGAGTCGCTGAAGAAGGACCTCCGGGACCGCCCCGAGTTCGAGGGCGCGGAGGTGCGCGACAAGCTCGGCGCCGCGCTGCCCACCCGACGCCCGTACGACTCGGCGGTCGCGCCGGGGTACATGGCGGTCGGCGACGCCGCGGGGCACGTGAACCCGACGACCGGCGGCGGCATCGCCGGCGCGGCGTACGCGGGCAAGTACGCCGGCGAGCAGGCGGTGAAGGCGATCTCGGACGGCGACGTCAGCGAGGAGAACCTCTGGCGGTACAACACCCGCGTGATGGACCACTTCGGCGGCCGGTACGCCGGTCTCGACGTGTACAACGTCCTCGCGACCGCGGTCGACGTGGACAACCTGATGGGCCTCCTCGCGTCGCTGCCGGGTGAGAAGCTGGCGGAGGCGCTGTACGAGGGGTCGACCTCGATGTCCTTCGGGCTGAAGCTGAAGGCCGCGGTCAAGAGCTTCGGCTACTGGGGGACGATCCGGAACTTCTACCAGACGAAGTCGCTGGCCGACGAGCTGATCGGCCACTACGACGAGTACCCGACGAGCCCGGCCGCGATGGCGAACTGGACCCGTCAGCGCGACTCGATCATGGACCGCGTGTACGAGACGACCGGCGCCGACGCGAAGTACTGAGGCCGTGAGCGGGTACCGGCTCACCACCGTCGAGACCGTCCGCGAGCGGGGGTCGTGGGCGTTCACGGCCCGCGAGGGCGACGCGGACCGCGAGGTGCTCCTCGTGCCCTGCGCTGACGAGCCGGACGAAGAGGGGGCGAGTCCGGATCAGCCCGTCCGCGCGTGGATCAACCGCTGTACCCACGAGGACCAGCGGCTCCACCGCGAGGGCGTCGGCGCGGTCACCCGCGGCGGGTCGGTCGTCTGCCCGAAGCACGGCTCGGCGTTCGACGCCTGCGAGGGGTCCTGCGACAACGGCGAGGCGGCGGGGACGACGCTCCGCTCGGTGGACGTGACCGTCCGCGACGGCGCGGTGTTCCTGACCGACGGCGACCTCAACTACCTCCGCGAGGGGCTGCCGGACGAGGACGGCGGCGACGGCGACGAGGGCCCGTCGTCAAGTTCGCACCTGACGTTCTGACCGGAGCGCTCGGCGAAACGGATACCCTCCCGGGGACACCAGTGTTACGAATCGGCGTCGGCCCGAGTGGATCGAATCGCGTCCGCAGCCCGACGTACTGACCGTATCCCGACGAAACGCGGCACGCTTTCGGCGTATTCGGCGTATCCGTCGTACCGCTCTCGGAGCCACGGCTCCTCGATGAGGGACTGTGCGACCATCCAGGCGGTGATGGCGCAGGCGAGTATCGCGACGAGGAGTGACGACGAGGCAATCGCCAAGGCCCACCACAGGAGGATACCTCCGAGGTTCTGCGGGTTTCGCGTGTAGCGGTACAGCCCGTCCGTACGAAGTTCTCCGACCCGTCCCTCCGTCTCCTTCTCCCCCAGGTCGGCGGCCGATCTCATGAGTAGACCGGCCGCGAAGACGGCGACTACTCCACCGACCGCCTGCGACCAGAGCGGAATTGTCACGCTGCCGGCATCGAGAACGACGGTGGGGAGCGTACACAACACGAAGCCGTTCGAACAGAGCAGGTACACGCGCCGTTTTCGCTCGTCCGTGCCCGGCGGCCAGAACCGGTAGTCGTCTCCGAGCGCGGTGGCGGTGAATCCAACGAGGAGGACCGTGGCACAGAGGAGCCCGACGGCGAGCGGGACGTACGCCAGCATCGTCTCATATCGTACGGATAACTGTTTGAAATTTCTTTTCCGTTCAACTATCCGACCTTTTGAGCCTGCGGCCCCGTCACTCCGTTCGGAGGCGCGCCGCGAGAGGTAGGTGGGATGCGGCGCATAGATTTCGCGTTCCGAAGCGCCCTCACAGACATCGAATCGGTCGGTTTTACGGTTGAAATCAGTGCCCCTACAGACTCGGTGTCGTTACGGCTGCGTCTCGGCGACCCGCCGAATCGCGCCGGCGATCACGTCGATGCCGACCGACAGGTCGTCCTCGACGACGTCGAAGTCGGTCGTGTGGTGGCCGCCCGGGTGGTCGGTGCCCACGCCGAGGTAGCAGGCGAGCCCGCCCTGCTCCTGGACGCGGTTCATCAGGTACGTGGCGTCCTCGGAGCCGCCGAGCTCGTCGCTGTCGACGATGTTCGCGACGCCCTCGACGTCGCCCGCGGACTCGCGGACGAGGGCCGCGAGCGCGTCGTCGCTCGTCGCGCTGGGCGCCTCGCCGAGCGTGGACACGTCGACCTCGCAGTCGTGCATCTCCGCGGCGGAGCCGAGGATCCGGTCGGCGTGGTCGGACATGTACTCCGCGAGCTCGGTCGTCTGTCCGCGGAGTTCGCCCTCGATGTGCGACTCCTCCGGGATGATGTTCGTCGCGGTACCGCCGCCGACGAGCCCGGCGTTCACGCGCGTGGGCCCGTCGGCGTGCCGCGGGATGGCGTAGAGGTTCTGGACCGCGGCCGCCATCGCCTGGACCGTGTTGCGGCCCTGCTCGGGGCGGGCGCCGGCGTGCGCGGGCTCGCCGGTGAACTCCGCGAGGAAGTGCCGCACCGCGAGGAACCCCTCGACGCCGCAGACGACCTCGCCCGACGGGTGATCGAGGCCGACGTGGACCGCGTAGAGGTAGTCGACGTCGTCGAGGTGGCCCGACTCGGCCA
>NZ_CAKZRO010000048.1 GCF_937146585.1 uncultured Halorubrum sp.
GGGGAGGAAGTTGCCCTTCCCCTCCTTCATGATCCGCTTGAACGCGCGGTCGACCGACTTGCGGTGGCCGTACATGCCGACGTCGCCCTGGAAGTCGACGAAGTCGAGCCGCTCGGCCGTGCCGGAGTACTTCTCCATCGAGCGCCCGAGCAGGACCGGCTGGCGGCCGATCTCGCGGGCGTACTCGACGAGGGTCTTCACGCGGGCGATGTGCGAGGAGAACGTGGTGGCGATGATGCCCCCCGTGTAGTCCTCCATCGATTTCAGCGTGTCCTCGACGTGCTTTTTCGCGTACGACTCGGAGGGCGTGCGGCCCTTCTGGCCGGCGTTCGTACAGTCCTCGATGTACGCGAGGACGCCCTCGTCCTGGCGGCCGATCTCGCGGAACCGCTCCATGTCGATCGGGTCACCGATGACGGGGTCGTGGTCCAGGCGCTTGTCGAGGCCGTAGACGACCGCGCCCTCCGGAGTGTGAATGACCGGGTTGATCGCGTCGATGATCGAGTGGGTGACGTTGACGAACTCCAGTTCGACCTGCTCGGAGTCGCCGATCGCCATCGACGCGCCGGGCTTCATCTTCACGAGGTCGTTGTCGACCTGGAACTTGCCCTCGTCTTCGATCTGCTGGCGGACCAGCTCGATCGTGTACGGCGCGGAGACGATCGGCGCGTCGTAGCGGTGGGCGAGCTTCGGGATCCCCGCGATGTGGTCGAGGTGGCCGTGGGTGGGGACGATCGCCTGGACGTCGCCCTCCAGTTCGCTCATGACCCGGTCGTCCGGGATTGCGCCCATGTCGATCAGGTCGAGGCTGTGCATGCTCTCGGTCTCCACGTTGTCGTGGATGAGGACCTTACTGAGGTTCAGGCCCATGTCGAAGATGACGATGTCGTCGCCCGCGCGAACCGCCGTCATCTGTCGACCGACCTCTTCGTAACCGCCGAGTGTCGCAATTTCGATTTCCATAGTGTGTCCGTGTGTGACGCCGTGGTCGGCGTCGGTCACTGAACCCCGCAAGGAGCCGTCGGCGCTACGTCCTACCGCGCGTCGTTGAAGGCCCCGCTACGGCCGAGTCGTCGCGACTCACCGTGTCCCGCGGGAGTGTGGTACATCGGCGTACTCTCGCCCACGTTAAAAACTCCCGGGTTCGGCCCCGCGGCGCCGGTTCGCGTCCGAGCGGCTCCCACAAAGCGTTTCACGGCCTCGGACGAAGCGCCGACCATGGCAGACGTTCCCCGCCGCCGAGCCCTCCTCGCGGCCGCGTCAGGGATCGCCGCCCTGGCCGGCTGCGCCGGCAGCGAGACGGCGTCGAACAGCTTCCCGACCAGAGAACGGCCGATCGAGGACTACGAGCTCGAGAAGGCGCGCGACGAAGCGGGCGACGCGCTCGTCGCCGCGGGCGACGCGCTCCCGTCGCCGTCCACCGACGAGCCGGCGCGACAGCGCCGAGGAGCGCGGCGAGTGCTGGTCGCGGACGACGACCTCGCGGAACTCACCTTCGCCGAGACGGACCCGGGCGAGGCGCTCCGGTCGTTCTGCGAGGCGACCGACTTCGACGCCGCGTCGGTGTACCTCCTCGCGATGCCCGTGATGGCCTGCCGAGAGATCCGGTTCCGGTCGGTGTCCGTCGAGCCGGACGACGCCGCCGAGGGCGACCTCCACCCCTACGCGCAGTTCTGTGAGGCGTACCGCCCGGCCGACGCGGCGTGCGCCCCCGACGAGTTCCACACCGTCGGGTTCGCGATCCGGCTGCCCGTCGCGGCCGACCGCTCGACCGGGAGCGGGCGCGGCATGAGCGGCTCCTGTCGGCGGCGGGGTCGGCCAGCGGTGTTCAACTCGTCGGCGACCGAGTCGGGGGGTGACGACACGTGACCGCCGACTCCGGCTCCCGCCGCCGGTTCCTCGCCGGGATCGCGACGGCGGGCGCGGCGGCTCTCGGCGGCTGTTCGGCGCTCCCGTTCACCGGCGATGAGGAGCGTCCGGCGGCGCCCGCGTCGCTCCCGTCGGACGCCGTCGGATCGGTCGAGTGGCCGGCGTCCCCGTTCCCGGCGGCCGTCCCCGGGTCGCTCGCGGACGCCCACGAGACGCGGGCGCTCGAGATGCTCGCCGACGTGCCGGCCGACCCGGACGTCCCCAACGTCGCCGTCGCCGAGAGGATCGGGAACGACCGGGAGCGCGCGATGGAGCGGACGGACGCGGCCCCGCCCGACGGCTGGCCGGTCGACGCCCTCTCCGCGTGGCGGCGGCGGCGGGAGGACGCCGCGGCGGTCCGCGGCGCGCACCGCGCGGCTACCGGAACCGACGATGGGACGGAGTTGGCCGCTCGCCGACGCGCGGTCCGCACCGACCGCAGTTCGCTCGCGGCCGACCTGACGTACCGCGCCGACTCCCCCGCGGAGGCGGTCGTGGCGTACGAGCCGGTCGAGTCGCTGCTCGCGCGGTGCGCGGCGCACGTCGAACCCAGTGTCGCGTACCCCGCGGACCCGGTCGCCGACCCGTTCCGGGCCGGCGAGGCGGTCGCCCGCGTCGAGCGCGCGCGAGCCGCCGCGAGCGACGCCGAAGGGCTCCGGGACGCGTTCCTCGGCGAGCGCGACGACCCGGCCCCGCAGTGGGCGTCGCTGGTCGCGGCCGCCGACGAACTGCGGGCCTCGGTGAGTCGGACGCGCGCGACCGTTCGCGAGCGGCAGGGCGGCGAGGACCCGCTCGACGGCGAGGACCTGAGCGGGACGGTCGCACAGGAGCTCGTCGCCACGAGCGAGAGCCGGGTCGAGTCGGCCGTCGACGACGTGGAACGGGCGGTCGACGACGGCGACCACGCGACCGCGGTGGTCGAGGCCGGCACCGCGCTGGCCGAGGTCGACGCGTACCGGCGGATCGTCGACGAAATCCGCGACGGGAGACACCGCGAAGTCCCCTCGGAGTCGTCCGTCCGGTCGGCCGCGGAGCGGGCGCGGACGGCGGTCGACGAGGCGAGCGCGGTCGACGATCCGCTGGCGGCGCGGCTCGTCCGCCCCGGGGTGGAGCTGTTCGGATACGTCGCCGACCGCGTCGGGGAGGGGTACGGCTCGGCCCGCCGGACGCAGGCGAGTCTGGTGTACGCCGCCCGCTACGCGAGCGCGGTTCCGGCGGCGACCGACTTCGTGCGCGAGCGGCTGGAGTGACGGCCGACTCGTCTCATATCGGGCGGGTCCGACGGCCGCGTCCCGGTATTTTTATTATCGCGACGGGCGGCGGTACGGACAATGAGTGGACGACCCCTCGACGTGCTCGAAGCGTCGCTCGAGGAGCCGGTGACGGTACACCTGAAGGACGGGACGACGTACTACGGCGTCCTCGGCGGGTACGACCAGCACATGAACGTGGTCATCGAGCCGGAGGACGACGTGGACGACCGCGTCGACGGCGACCTCGACGGGGAGTTCGCGGTCGCGATCGAAGACACAACGATTATACGCGGCGATAACGTCGTCACCATCAAAGCATGACCGGCGCAGGTACGCCCTCTCAGGGAAAGAAGAACAAGACGGTCCACGTGAAGTGTCGACGTTGCGGTGAGAAGTCCTACCACGTCAAGAAGGAGCGCTGCTCCTCGTGCGGCTTCGGCGAGTCCGCCTCCCGGCGCGACTACGCCTGGCAGTCGAAGACCGGCGACAACTGACGACGCGGTTCTTCTCTTCGCCTCGTTTCCACCGCCGACCAGTCGCGGGGCTCCGCTCGGAGAGCATCAGCGACGCGTGACCCACGCGCGGTTTCGGTCCCCCGACCGCGCCGCCGCCGAGCCAACCGTTAAGCGGATCAGTCGCCGACCGGGGGTATGGACCTCTCAGTCGTCGACCTCTCGCCGGTCCCCCGCGGCGGCACCGCGGCGGACGCGTTCGCGAACACGGTCGACGCCGCGCGCCACGCCGAGCGACTGGGCTACGAGCGGTTCTGGGTCGCCGAACACCACGGCATGGGCGACCGGCTCGCCGGCACCACGCCAGAGGTGCTGCTCGGCCGGCTCGCGGGCGCGACCGGCTCGATCCGGATCGGCTCCGGCGCGGTGCTGTTGAACCACTACAGCCCGTTCAAAGTGGCCGAGTCGTTCGGCGTCCTCGACGGGCTGGCGCCCGGCCGCGTCGACCTCGGGATGGGCCGCGCGAACGGCTCGCCCGCGTCGGACCGCGCGCTCGGCACCGACCGCCGTGTCGAGGAGCCGAACGAGGACCACCGCGAGCGGATCGCCGCGGTGGTGAACCACCTCCGCGACGCCTACCCGCCGGAACACCAGTACGCCGACCTCACCGTGCCGGGGTCCGACGAGGGGCCGCCCGTTCCGTGGGTGCTCGGTTCCAGTCCGGCGAGCGGCGCGCTCGCCGGCGAACTGGGCCTGCGCTACTGCTTCGCGGGCTTCATCCGCCCCGGGTTCGGCGAGCGCGCGTTCGCCGAGTACCGCGAGGCGTTCGAGCCCGAGGCCGGCCCGGGCGGGCTCGACGAGCCGCGGGGGATGATCGCGGTCAACGCGGTCGCGGCCGAGACGGACGAGGCCGCGGCCCGGCGGCGCGCCCCCGCGGAGGCGACGTTCCGCCGGATGAAGCGCGGCGACCTCGGCGACGAGACGCCGACCGAGGCGGAGGCGATCGACGAGCTGGGCGGCGCGCCGGACCCGACGCCGGCGACGCTGGACGACGACGAGTGGCCGCGGTCGATCTCCGGGAGCCCGGAGACGATTTCGGGGCTGCTGGAGCAGCTGGCCGACCGCGTCGGGGTCGACGAGGTGATGATCCAGCACACCGTGCCGGACCGCGAGGCCGCGCTCGACTCGCACGCGCTGCTCGCCGAGGCGATGGATCTGGAGCCGCGCGCCGACTGACGCGCAGGCGATTGACACGCGGACGGCGAACCGTAGCGACCGACCGTCGAAGCGACGAGGAGTGACGGACGGCTCGCCTCGGTGCCGGTACGGACAGGCGTTTAGTCGTCGTGGGTAATAGCCGCACACATGTCCGACGACGAGCCGACGAGGCGACCCTCGCTCGAGGCGGTGACGGAGTGGAACGGCGGCATCAGCTGGATCGCGCATCCCGAGGAAGACGCGATGCGCGGGAGCCACGCGCTCGCGACCGAGGGCGGCGTCTGGGTCGTCGACCCGCTCGACGCCGACGGGCTCGACGACCGGCTGAGCGACCTCGGCGAGGTCGCCGGCGTGGTCGTGACGCAGGACCGGCACACGCGCGACGCCGAATCGATCGCGGCGCGCCACGACGTCGCGGTGTCCGTCCCGGGCTGGACGGACCTGACGCGAGAGAAACTCGACGGCGACCCGGAGCCGCTCGACGGTGAGCTCCCGGGGACGAACTACGAGGTCCACCGCCTCATCGACACGGACGAGTGGGAGGAGGCGGTCCTCGTCGACGAGGCCGGCGGCACCCTCGTCGTCATGGAGACGCTGGGCACCCTTCCGGGGTTCTGTGAGGGTGACGACGACGTCGGCGTCCACCCGGGGCTCGACGAGGCGCCGGACGGCCTCGCCGACTACCGCCCGGAGCGAATCCTGGTCGGGCACGGCGAGAGCGTCTCCGAGGACGGCGCGGCGAAGCTGGCGGCGGCGCTCGACGCCGACTGAACCGCCCCCGAGGACGAGTTCCGGTGGTGCCCCGGCGAGTTCCGGAGCCGCGAGACGTCGTTGCTCGGGGGCGTTCCGCCCGTTCCGTCTCGATGGACGGGTCAATTGATTACCGTACGGTCCGTATCAGCGGTTCGTATGGGGCAGGGATACGGGGTCGGGTTCCGATCGCTCACGACGGAAGTGACGGACCACCGTCCCCCGGTCGAGGGCGACATCCCGTCGTGGCTGTCGGGGACGCTCATTCGGAACGGTCCGGGGCTGTTCGACGTCGGCGGTGAGCGACTCGGGCACTGGTTCGACGGCCTCGCGATGCTTCGGCGATACGCGTTCGAGGACGGGACGCTGTCGTACTCGAATCGCTTCCTCCGCACGGACGCCTACGCGGACGCGATGGACGGCTCCGTCTCCGGGCAGTTCGGGACCGACCGGACGGGCGTGGGGAAGATCGCGTCGTGGCTGCGGGCGCTCGGCCCGCCGGAGATCACGGACAACGCGAACGTTCACGTCGCCCGCCTCGACGGCGAGTACGTCGCGCTCACGGAGGCGCCGCGTCGGGTCGCGTTCGACCCCGCGACGCTCGAGACCCGAGGCGCGTTCGGCTTCGACGACGACCTCGGCGAACACGTCACCGCCGCGCACCTCGTGCGCGACCCCGAGACCGACGCGTGGTTCGGCTTCGTGACCGAGTTCGGTCGCACGCCCGAGTATCACGTCTACCGGCTCGACCCGGACCGCCGCGCCAGGGAACGGGTCGCGTCGATCGCGGCGGACGGTCCGGGGTACGTCCACGACTGTAGCATCACGACCGATCACGTCGTCCTCGTCGAGACGCCGCTCGTGATGCCGATCCGCCGCGCGCTGAGCCCGTTCTCCGAGGGCATCCTCGACGTCCTCGACTGGCAGCCGGAGCGCGGCACGCGCGTCCTCGTCGTCGATCGCGAGACCGGCGACCTCGTCGCAGATCCCGCGCTCCCGCCCGTCTTCGCCTTCCACCACGTCAACGCGTACGCGACGGGCGACGAGGTCGTCGTCGACCTCGTCGAGTTTCCCGACCCCGGCATCGTCGACGCGATGCGCCTCGACGCGCTCGACGATGACCCCTCGGACGTCGACGTCCCCGACGGGCGCCCAGTCCGGTATCGGGTCGACCTGCGGTCCAACGGGGTCGACCGGTCGACCCTCCACCCGGTCGGCGTGGAGCTCCCCCGAGTCGCCCCCGACGTCGTCGGCCGCGAGTACCGGTACGCGTACGCGCAGGCGACGGACCGCGAGGGCGCGAACGGACTGGTGAAGCTCGACGTCGAGACCGGTCGGACGCGCGAGTGGTGGGAGGACGGCGTCTTCGTGGAGGAGCCGGTCCCCGTGCGGCGGCCGGACGCGACCGCCGAAGACGACGGCGTCGTGGTCGCGCCGGCGCTCGACAGCCGCGCGGAGGAGACCCGCCTGCTCGTCTTCGACGCCGGGACGCTCGCACTCCTCGCCGACGCGTCGCTCCCCCACGCGGAGCCGTTCGGCTTCCACGGCCGGTTCTTCCGTGACAGTTGAGCGTCACCGCACCGTCCGTTGTCCGCTGTACCGACCCCGTTATATGAACTCGGAGTTCCGCGGCCCGTTCGTGACGTGGACCTCGAACGGCTGCGTGCCGACGTCGTCCCGTTCGACGAGGTGCCAGTACGTTTCCGCCATCTCGTCGGGGTCGAGGAACGTGTCGCCGTCCCGGTCCGGGGACCGTTCGCGAACCCCCGGCGAGTCGATCTGCCCGTCGATGACGACGTGAGCGACGTGAACGCCCTCCGGGCCGAACTCCTGCGCGATGTCCATCGCCATCCCGCGGGCCGCGAACTTCGCGGCCGTGAACCCGATCGCGCCGCCGAGGCTCCGCACCGACGAGGTGGCGCCGGTGAAGACGACCGTCCCGCCGCCCGTCTCGAGCATGTCGCCGACCGCCTCCTGCGAGCAGGCGAACGCGCCGCGGCCGTTCACCGCCCACGACTCCTCGAACTCCTCGACGCTCGTGTCCATGAGTCCCGTCCAGGAGGCGGCGCTCGCGTGGTTCACGAGGACGTCGACCGGCCCGAACGCCTCTCGGACCGTCTCGAACCCGTCCCGGATCTGCTCGACCGCCGTGAGGTCGGTCGGAACGGCGAGCCCCTCGCCCGGGTCCGGCAGGTCCGCGGCGAGGTCTTCGAGGTAGTCCGCCGAGCGAGCGAAGAGCGCCACCCGACAGCCCTCGGCGGCGAACTTTCTGGCGAGCGACTCGCCGAGTCCCGGACCGACGCCCGCGATGACCGCTGTTCGCGTCATACGTCGCGTACTCGGGCCTCCCGTGTAAATTGTGGCGACGGCGTGGGGTAGCTGTCCCCGCGTGCGATGCTGACATCGGCGGGGCGGACCGGTCGATGCGCACCGGACGTCAGCCGGACGTGCCGGTGCCGCTTCCGGCGGGCGCCCCCGACGGCCGGCGGTGAACCGGGGGTAAGACGTCGTCCTCGTCGATCTCGTCCCAGTCGAAGGCGGGGACGAGGACGTCGAACTCGGGAGCGACGTCGACGGGGTCGATAGCGGTGACCGCCCCCTGGTCGGGGGCGACTCGATGCGGTTCGGCGACGCGGAGCGTCGGCGGCGACGCGAGGCCGAGTCCCTGCGGTGGCTCGTACGCGAGTCCGTCCCCGGCCGTGAGGTAGATCTCGCGACGACCGTAATCGAGGACGACCACTCGCTCCTCGCCGTCGGCCCGCCGCACGACCGCGTACAGCGTCTCGCGGGACCACGGACCGACCGGGTCGAGGTCCGCCGCGCGGGTGACGTGGACGTTGTGCCGCGAGCGCGGATCGAGGACGTCGTCGGGCCCCCCGAGCAGTTCCGGCCGGCCGCCGATCGAGCCCATACGCGCACGTATCGGTGTCTTCACCCATATATCTCTCCCCGTATCGCGTGTGGCGTCCGGCCTCGCTCGTGGCCGAGATCGCCTGCGCGCTCGCCGGCGACCGGCGACGCGACCCTACTCCACGCGGTCGCGGGCGGCGGCGATAAGCATCGGGAGCATCACGGTCGCGTCGCCGTAGACGGAGGCGTTGCGCGCGTCCTTCTCCAGCTTCCCCCACGAGCGCGCCTCCTCGAGCGTCGCGCCTGAGAGCCCCCCGGTCGCCTCGGGGTCCATCGTGATCTGGACGGCGTAGTCGTACGCCCGCGGCGTGACGAGCATCGTCTGGAGCGTGAAGTTCTTCGGCACGCCGCCGCCGACGAGCAGGCAGCCGGCGTCGTCGGCCTCGAACGCGAGGTCGGTCAGCTCGGTCATGTCAGCGAGCGCGTCGAGCGTGAAGTCGGCCGTCTGCGCGTACATCCACGCCTGAAGCCCCAGCACGGAGTCCTGGACCGCCGGGCAGTAGATCGGCACGTCGGACTCGTAGGCGGCGGCCGCGACGCCCGGCCCCTCGGGGACGTCGTCGCGGTCGTTGACTTCGGCGTTGGCGCGGCCGAGCTCGCGCGTGAGGTCGGCGATGGAGACCGCGTCGGTCCCGTCAGCGTCGGGGTCGGCCTCCAGCGCGGGGAACACCTCCTCGCGGAGGTGGCCCTCGAACTCGGCGAAGTGCTCCTGCGGGAGGTAGACGTTGTAGATGCGGTCGACTCCCTCGTCGCGGAGTCCCTCGTCGTGCTCGCGGAGGCTCTTCTCGGGGTCGTGGGTGCGACCGTGGTGGTGTTTCCCGCCGATGGCCTCGATGGCGTCGTGGGTGAGGTTCGCCCCGGTCGTCACCAGCGCGTCGACGTAGCCGTCGCGGATGAGGTCGGCCACGATCCGGCGCATCCCGGCGGGCACCATCGCGCCCGCGAGCGAGAGGAACACGGTGCAGTCCTCGTTCGCGAACATCTCCCCGAGCACGTCGCCCGCCTCGTTGACGGACGCCGCCCCGATCCCCGCGTCGCCGTAGCCGTCGACGAGCTCGCTCACCGTCATCCCGGCGGTCGCGCGGGTGTGGCCGACCGGGTCCTCGTGGAACTCCTCGCGGTGCGGCTCGTGGTCGTCGCCCTCGGCGTGACCGTCGTCGCCGTCGCCGCCGTCCGCGGCCGCGTCTCGCGCCTCCTCGTCGCTGTCGGTCATGGCTGCGGGTGGGGGCGGCGCGCGTTTGAAACGACCGATCTATCGCCCGGCGCTCCCGCCGCTCACCGGCGGGAACAGCGCCAGCTCGTCGCCCGCCTCCAGCGTCGCGTCGAGCCCGTCGTCGTGGCGCACGCTCCGCCCGTTCCGGAGGACGTTGATGTGGTCCGCGACGGTGCCGTCCTCGATGACGCGGTCCCTGAGGGCCGGGTGTGCGTCCAACAGCGCATCGAGGGCGTCGCCGACCGTGTCGCCCGGCTCCGCGTCGACGGCCACCACGCGGTCGCCCGCGATCTCCGCGAGGTCGGCGAACAGCTTCCACTCCATGGCGGATCCCCGCGCGGGCGACTCAAGAGCGTTGCGTCCCGTCGGGATCCGCGGCGGACGCGCCGTCGCGGTCGGCGGTGTCGTCGGAGGGAGTCTCGTCGGGACCGGCGGCGTCGTCCGGCTCGCCGCCGCGGTCGACCGCGGAGGCCATCCCGTCTCCACCGACCGTGCCGGCCGCACCGTCCCCATCAGCCGCGCCGTCTCCGCCGGCCGTGCCGGCCGTGTCGTCCGCCTCGGTCGGCGTCGCGGCGGCCGTCTCGAACCGGCGGATCGCGCCCGGGCGGCCGACGAGGTACACCAGGTCGCCGGCGCCGAAGGCGTAGTCGCGCGGCGGGATCGGCTGGACGGACCCCTCCGCGGGCCGGACCGCGGCGACGACGGCGTCGACCTCGCCGACGGCGTCGACCTCGCCAACCGTGCTCCCGTCGAGGGCGCTCCCGGCCGCGACGGTGACGGAGGCCATCGTCTCGTCCGCGTTCCGCAGCAGGGAGGCGAACTCCCGGTCCGCCCGCGCCTCAGCGGGGAGCGTCACGAGCCGGTAGCCCCCCTCGTCGGTGAGGCGCTCGGCGTCCGACTCGTCGAGCGCGACGGTGACGGCGTCGTCGGCGACGCCGCGGAGCTCGCCGGTCGCGACGCGCGTCGGCTCCGGGTCGTCGCGCCACAGCTGGACCGTGTCCCCGACCGTGGCGTTGTTCGGCGGGTCCGCCGAGACCGCGATCGCCGCCGACCCGGGCGCGAGTGTCGGGCCGAGCCCGGCGGCGCGGGAGCCGACCGCGAAGTACTCAACGGCCCCGTCGTCGGCGAGGTCGACGTCGACGTAGCCGACGCCGTACTCGTCTTTGATCCGGGTGACGAACCGCTCGCGGAGCGCCTCGGGGGAGAGCTTCCGCGGGAAGAGCAGCGTCTTCTCGGCGAGCTCGGCCTTCTTCTCGGGCGAGACGGGGTCGTACGTGTCCACGTCGCCGATCTCGTCCGCGGGCGGGAGCGTCACGGCGGTGAAGCGCCCCACCGCGCGGACGACGCCGCTGAGTTCGCCCTCGAGCTGTTTGGCCCCGGAGAGCGCGAACACGTCGACCGCGAGCCGGTCGCCCGCGTACCGACCGACGGGCGCGGTCACCGCCGCGACGCCGAGCGAGACGAGGTTGAAGAAGACGCTCTCGGGCGCCAACAGCGCCGGGTTGTCCCCGACCGCGACCGACCCCAGCGAGGTCGTGTTGAGGTACAGCGCCACGACGGAGACCCCGAGCAGCGCGGTCACGCCCTCGGGGATCTCCGTGCGGAAGTACCAGCGGTAGGCGAGCGCCGCGCCCCCGGCCGCGAGGGAGACGACGACCGCGAAGGTGACGAGCGTGACCGCCGCCTGCCGCGGGCGGGCGAACCCCGCGTCGACGGCGGCGGCGACGGCGAGCGTCACGCGGCCACCTCCGCGAACCGGTCGAGCGCCTCGCGGCTGCCGACGACGAACAGGTCGTCGCCGGCCGACAGCGGCTGCGAGCCACCTGGCGCGATCGTCCACGTGTCGTGTCGGGCCGCGAGCACCGCCACGCCGTACGCCTCGCGCACCTCGGCCTCGCCGATGGTGTGACCGTCCAGCGGCCCCCCGGCGACGACCGAGGCCCGCCGGAACCGCTTGCCGGTCCGGCGCAGCAGGGCCGTGAGCTCGTACTCGCGGCGAGTCCCTCGCGACAACACGAGGACGCGACCCCGGTCGGCGCGGAGGAGCGCCGTCGCCTCGGCGCGGTCGAGCGCGAGCGTCACCCGCCCCTCGCCGCCGGTCGTCGTGGGGGCGGTCGCCGCCGGCGGCGGGGCGACGGCCGCCTCCCCGCCGTCGGTTCGGAGGTCGTCCGGATCCGCGTCGTCGCCCGCGACGGGGGCGGAGGTCGACGCGGCGCCGGCTCCCGGCTCCGGCTTCCCGCTCGATTGGGCGGCGATCACGAGCCCCTGGGCGTCGAGGTCGGGGGTGATCACGCGGACGACGTCCCCGCGGGCGATCCCGGTCGGGACCAGCGCCGACACGGACACCGCGCGCTTCCCCGCGGGCACTCGCTTCGAGAGCGCGCCTGTCGGCGGGGCTGCGGCCACGGTGGCGCGGGCGCGCTCGTCGATCCGGACCGACACGTCGGCCAAGTCGAGCTCCGTCTGGAGCCGCTCGGCGAACCGGCTCTCGAGCTCCGCGAGCGGCAGGTCGGCCGGGAACGTCCAGTCGCCGTCGAGGATCGCGCGGCGCGTGTCGGCCGGCAGCGGCGGGTACCCCTCCATGTCGTTCACCTCGCCGGTCACCTCGACGGAGACTCGGCCGCGGCCGCCGACGAGCTCGATCACGTCGGTCGAGAGCGTCCGGTCCCGAAGCCGTTTGAGCGAGATCCGCTTCGGGACGCTGGCGCCGAGCCGGTCGCCCTGCGCGTGGGCGTACAGCGAGATCATCAGCACCACGACGATCGCCGTGAGGATCGCTGGCGCGCGCTCCGACGACCGGATCGTCTCGTCGTTGAGCGCGAGCAGCCCGCCGTTGACGCCGGCGATCGCGAGCGACAGCACGACCACCCCGAGCCCGGGGATCGTCACGTCGGTGACGTACTTGAACACGAAGCCGAGGGTGCCGGCCACCAGCGCCGGGACGATCCCGGTGATGACACCGAGGTAGACGCCGAAGACTATCTCGACGGGCAGCGACATACGGCCTCCAATCCGCGGCGCGGTTAAACGTGTGTCGGCGGGGCGACCCGCGGACCGCCGGCCGGATCGGCGCCGTGACGGCTCGCGGGGTTTAAGTTCGGTCTCGGCGACCCGGGCACATGGAGCTGACCCGGGACTGGGTGACCGTCCGAGCGTCGATCCTGTTGACGTTCGCGGTCGCGGTGCTGTCGATCCTCGCCGGGCTGGCTCAGATCGGCGGGCTGGGCGTCTCCGGCCCCCTCGCCCCCTACGTGCCGGGCTACATCCGGCAGACCGTCGGGTTCACGGGGACGATCACCGGCTTCGCGATGTTCGGGAGCGGCTTCGCGCTGCGGAACGGGTATCAGGTCGGGTGGTACACCACGGCGGTGTTGCTGCCGCTGACGGCCCTCCAGGGGCTGATGCAGGCGTCCGTCCTGTCGTTCCCGCTCGTGGCGCTGTCGCTCCTCTCCGTGCCGACGCTCGTGATCAACCGGGGGCGCTTCGACCGGGACTTCAGGCCCTCTCCGACGCAGTTGGCCGCGGGCGCGGCGCTCGTGGGCGCGGTCGCGTACGGGACGCTCGGCTCGTATGCCCTCAGGGAGCAGTTCGAGGGCATCGAGACGATCGTCGACGCGTTCTACTTCACCGTCGTCACCGCCTCGACGGTGGGGTACGGCGACGTCCACCCCGCGACCGGCCCCGCCTCCGACATCGCGCAGCTGTTCGCGCTCTCCTCGCTCGTCGTGAACGTCGCGGCCTTCGCGGTGGCGCTCGGGGTCCTCCTCACGCCCGCCATCGAGGCGCAGCTCTCCAAGGCGCTCGGAAAGATGACCGACAGACAGATCGACCTCCTCGACGACCACGTCCTCGTGCTCGGCCACGGGGACCTGACGGAACCGATACTCGAAGAGCTCGACGCCCGCGACGGCGTCGAGTACGCCGTCGTGACGCCGGACGAGACCGCCGCGAGGCGGCTCGCCGACCGCGACATCCCGGTGTACACCGCGGACCCCAGCGACGTCGACCCGCTCGAGCGGGTCAACCTCGACGGCGCCCGAGCGGTCGTCGCCGCGACCGAGGACGACGCGCGCGACGCGCTCGCCATCCTCACCGCCCGCCAGCTCAACCCCGACGTGCGGATCGTCGCGGCGGTGACCCAACGGGAGAACGTCGACAAGCTCCGGCGCGCCGGCGCCGACCAGGTTATCTCGCCGTCGACGCTCGGGGGACACATCCTCGTCGACTGCGCGTTCGGCGCGGACAGCAAGGACGCGACCGAGGGGATCCTCGACGACGTCAGCCTCGACGACTGAGGCGGTCGGTCGTCGGTCCCGAAGCCGCGTTCAGCGGTTCTGCCGACCCTTCGTCTGCCGGTAGTCTCTGCTCAACACGTTCTCGCGCATGTGCTCGCGGAAGGCGTCCGCCTCCTCGCCGCTCATGTCGGCCGGCTCCTTCATCGGCACCAGCTCGAAGCCGCGCCCGCGGATCGTCGTCGCGTGCTCGGCCTCGACGTCGAAGGAGTCCGGGCGCCGCGTCGTGTACTCGACCGCCAGCTCGCGGAGCGGTCGGTCGCCGACCGGCACGATGATCTGGGGGTTTATCATCCGGATCTCCGCGTTGAGGAACGGCTCGCAGGTGTCGACCTCCCGGTCCGTCGGGCCGCGCTCCGGGTGTCGACAGCGGGTGAGATTCGTGAAGAAGACGTTCTGGACCTCCGGTTCCGCGGCGTCCGGCTCCGATCGGACGAAGCCGAGGTCGGCGAATATCGACTGGACTAGCTCGCCCCCGTCCGGCCCGGTGAAGGGGACGCCGTTGCGTTCGGCGGCCGCCGTGGGACGGGTCCCGACGACGAGGAACTCCGCGCCGACGTCGCCGTAGCCGTGAACGACGCGGTCGCGGGCGCCGCACAGCTCGGCGCAGTTCTCGCAGTCGGCGTCCATCGCGAACGGGTTCTCGAACTCCGTCTGGTTCGCGTCCACGGTGGTCCTGTGCGCTCCGCGTTCCTAAACGCTCCGACGCGGAGAGCCGTCAGCAGAAGGGTTCGGGAGGAACAGCGGTTCGCGGCCGCGACGCGGCCGGATCAGTTCGGCACGTAGTGGTCGCCGTCGCAGTCGACCAGCCCCTCGCTGCGGAGGGTCTTCAGGATGCTGTACAGGGAGAGCTTCTTCATGCCGAGCGACTCGCCCATCTCGGACACCGTGGCGTCGCCGTTCGTGGTCAGGTACAGGTACACGAGCTTGGCGCGGGGCGACTGGAGCTCCCGGGGCAGCGCGGGGGCCGCCGCGGACGCGGTCTCCGTCTCTAACATCTTGTCTGATAGAACGGGTTCGACGATAATAAACCCCCATTTCAACGTTCGTCGAAATAGCAAGAAGCGGTCGAAAGCCGCCTCAGGCGCTCGTTTTCGCCGGAATCTGCCCGGTAACGTCGATCGACGAACGCCGAATCGACGCGTATCGACGCTCGGTTTCGACCGTCGACGGATAGGAGACCGTGAACGATCCGGATCGATCAGTCGGGACGGCCCGGCCAGCGACCGCGAATCCCGAGTCGGCGAGACGGCACGTTGCCGCGGGCGACCGGGGGACGGCGGGCGGGTCAGTACGAGCGGCTCTTCGGCTCGTACGTCTTGTTCTCGCCCTCGAGGACGACCGGCTTGTACCACAGCTCCGGCTCGCCGTCGTTCCACGAGATGAGCGTGTGCTTCAGCCAGTCCTCGTCCTTGCGCTCCTGGTGCTCCTTGCGCCAGTGCGCGCCGCGGAACTCCTCGCGGGCCAGCGCGCCCATCGTCAGCGCCTCCGCGAGGTCGAGGATGTTGCGCGTCTCGATGGTGTGGATGAGGTCGGTGTTGAACGTCCGGGACGGGTCCGACACCGCGACGTCCTTGTACGCCTCGCGCGCCTCGCGGAGGTCCGCGAGCGTCTCCTCTAACCGACCCTCCTCGCGGAACACGTTGACGTTGGCCGTCATCGTCTCCTGGACGGCGGAGCGGATCTCCGCGTGGTTGCGCCCCTTCCGGGAGAGCAGCTCGTCGACGCGCTCTTGCGCGCGGTCGACGGCGGCCCCGAGGACGCTCTCAGCGTCGCTCACCACCGCGCCGCCGTCGGCGGCGGCCGTGCCGGAGCCGCCGGTCTCGCCGACCTCGACGCCGAACTCGTAGTCGGCGGGCTGCCAGTTGCCCGACCGCCCGGTCTCGATCTCGGCCTCGCCCATCTCCTCGCCGGCCGCGTGGCGGCCGGCGCGCTTCCCGAAGACGATGAGCTCCGGCAGCGCGTTGCCGCCGAGGCGGTTCGCGCCGTGGACCGAGGCGCAGGCGCACTCGCCGGCGGCGTACAGCCCGTCGATGACGGTCTCGCCGAACTCGTTCGTCTCGATGCCGCCCATCGCGTAGTGCTGGCCGGGCTTGACCGGCATCGGCTCCGTGAGCCCGTCCGCGCCCTCGAAGTCCTCCGCGAGGTGGAGGATGTTCTCCAGGCGGTCGAGGATGCGCTCCTCGCCGAGGTGGCGCATGTCGAGGTGGACGTACTCGTCCTCGATGCCGCGCCCCTCGTTGACCTCTGTCAGCTCGGCGCGGGAGACGACGTCGCGGGAGGCGAGCTCGCCGTCGTTGTTCGCGTAGCCGTGTTCGAACATGAACCGCTCGCCCTCGCTGTTGTAGAGGATCCCCCCCTCGCCGCGGACGCCCTCGGAGATGAGGACCCCCGTCGACGGCAGCGTCGTCGGGTGGAACTGGATGAACTCCATGTCCTCCATCGGGACGCCGGCGCGGTACGCCATCGCGACGCCGTCGCCCGTGTTCGCCACCGCGTTGGTGGTGTGGTCGAACACCTGGCCCATCCCGCCGGTCGCGAGGATGACGCCGTTCTCGGCGCGGAAGCCGCTGATCTCGCCGCTCTGGATGTCGTACGCGACGACGCCGTGGCAGGTCCGCTCCGCCGGATCGTCCTCGTCGGTGACGGCCAGGTCCATCACGTGCCACTCGTCGTACACCGTGATTCCCCGTTTGACCACCTGCTCGTACATCGTGTGGAGCATCTGGTGGCCGGTCTCCGCGCCCGCGTACGTCGTCCGCGGGAACGAGAGGCCGCCGAACGGTCGCTGGGAGACGCGGCCGTCGTCCTCGCGGGAGAACGGCATCCCCCAGTGTTCGAGGCGGATGACCTCCTCGGGGCTCTCCTGACAGAGCGCCTCGACCGCGGGCGCGTCGCCGAGGTAGTCGGACCCCTTCATCGTGTCGTACGCGTGGTCCTGCCAGGAGTCGGCGTCGCGCAGCGCCGCGTTGATACCGCCCTCGGCCGCGCCCGTGTGCGACCGGACGGGATGGAGCTTCGACACCATCGCCACGTCCGCGCCCGCTTCCTGTGCCGCGATCGCCGCCCGGAGTCCCGCCCCGCCGGCCCCGACGACGACGACGTCGTGTTCGTACATTGTTGGTATGGAATTTCGTAAGTTCCGGAGTCCCTTGATACTGTCTGTCGGAATTACCAGAACTTCAGGTTGTTTTTGACCGCCTCCCGCTTCAGCTCCTGGATGTGCTCGGTGAGGGGGATGTCCTTCGGGCACACCTCGGTACAGGAGAACTGGGTCTGACACCGCCAGACGCCGTGCTCCTGTTCGATGATCTCTAAGCGCTTCTGTTTCATCTCCTCCCCCTCGCGTTCGTCCATCGCGAACCGGTACGCCTTGTTGATCGCGGCCGGCCCGAGGTACTCGTTGTCGCCCGCGGCGATGTTACACGAGGACATGCACGCGCCACACCAGATACAGCGCGTGGACATCTTGATCTTCTCGCGGTTCGCCCGGTCCTGGCGCTGCTCTTCGAGCTCGCCGTCCGGGTACTCGTCCGTCTGGAAGTACGGCTCGACGGCCTCCATCTGCTCGTAGAAGTGCTCCATGTCGACGACGAGGTCCTTCGTCACCTCGGCGTGCGGGAGCGGCTCGACGCGGACCGGCTCTTCGAGGTCCGAGATCTGCGTCTTACACGCCAGCTTCTGGCCGCCGTTGACGAACATCGCGTCCGAGCCGCACACCGCCTGCCGGCAGGAGTGGCGGAACGTGAGCGAGGAGTCGTACGTGTCTCGCGCGTACATCAGCGCGTCGAGGACGGTCATCCCCTTCGTGAACGGGACGTGGAACGTGTCGAACCGCGGCTCCTGTTTCCCCTCGACCTGCGGGTCGTAGCGGAACACCTTCAGCTCCACCGTGCTCTCGTCGGCGGCCGCCTTCTCGGCCTCCTCCTCCTGCCGCTGTTCGCGGCGCTCGGCCGCGCGACGCCGCTTCTCCGCGCGGCGCTCCTCGCCCTTCGAGGCGGGCTGCGTCTCGGCTTCGGTCTCGCTCGATTCCTCGGTCTGCTTCGGAATTTGCGTGCTCATGGTCGGTTCAGTAGAGTCCGATGCCCGCCCACGCGTTCGCGGTGCGGATTCCCTGCGCGATCAGCACGACGCTCGCGGCGACGAGCGTCCACTTGATCACGGTGCGTTTCGTGCCGGTGAGCCCCTGGTTCACCAAGGCGTTGTAGACGCCGTTGACCCCGTGGAACGTCGCGGTCACGAGGAAGAGGATCATCAGCGAGTAGTAGCTCAGCGACTCCATCCTGGCCGAGCTGGCGAGGAACGACACCTCGTCGGCGTGGTGGACGAAGTGGAGCAGGAAGAAGTGGAACGCCAACACGACTAAGAGGAAGACCGCGGTGACCCGCTGGAGCAGCCACATGCGACCGCCCGATTGGAACGAGGAGTAGCGCTCGGCCATCTCAGAACGCCCCCGCGATGAACGTCGGCACGGACGCGACGGTGATCGCTCCCGTGAGGATCAGCGACGCGTAGAAGCTCTTGTCCTGTGCGTCGAGCCCGATTCCGAGGTCGGTGAGGAGGAGTCGGGTCCCGTTGAGCATGTGGAAGACGGCGACGGCCAGCAGGCCGACCTCCAGCAGGCGGACGAGCAGCAGCCCCTCCAGCGAGACGATCGTCTGCGTGTACACGTCGTTTCCGGCAGCGATCGCCGCTTCGCTGGCTCCGGCCGCCGGAATCCCCGTACTCAACACGGCGATGTGGGTGAACAGGTACCCGATGAGCACCCAGCCCGTGAACTTGTGGAAGATCCACGCCCACATCCCCGCCTCGAACTCCCGCCAGCGGGCGAAGTCCTCGATGAGGCCTCGATTGTACGACTGACTCATACCTAACGGTTCTGAACCGGGGTCGTATAGTAGTTACTAACACGGCGGCGTCTGACTCCCGCGCTCGGGACGCGATCGGTCCGCCCGTTCGACCGGGAGCGACGCCGAGCCGCCGGATTCCGAGACGCGCCGCGAGCGCCGAGGCGCGGCCCACGGCGCCGGCGACCCGCCCCGTGAGAGGGCGTTCCACGGCGCGGTGCGTCGCGGAAGCCTTTTATGTCCCACACACGCTTCTCCGGTCGCAATGGCGAAAGGCGAAGTCGATTTCTTCAACGACACTGGCGGCTACGGATTCATCGAGACTGACGACGCGGACGAGGACGTGTTCTTCCACATGGAGGACGTCGGCGGCCCGGACCTCGAAGAGGGTCAGGAAGTCGAGTTCGACATCGAGGAGGCGGACAAGGGTCCGCGCGCCACGAACGTCACCCGTCTGTAAGTCGGAGACGACACCCGAGGCGAATCGATTTTCGACCGATTTCTACCCGCCGAGCGACGGCGACGGAGCGCCCGCGTCACGGACGACGGGCCGCGTCGAGCGGCGCTGCGCGCGCGACGGCCCCGACCGATAGGAATTTACCGTTCGTTGACTGACCAGTCAGTCAATGAGCGACTCGCCGAGCGCGGCCGCGGAGATCATGGACGGGGTGTACAGCGCCCTCCGCGCTCACGGCTACGCCGACCTGACGATGCAGGACATCGCCGACGAGTGTTCGAAGAGCAAGTCGCTGCTCCACTACCACTACGACACGAAGGAGGACCTGCTCGTCGCCTTCTTAGACTACGTCGTCACCGACTCCGAAGAGCGGATCGCGGCCCGCGCCGACGACCCGCCCGTCGACCGGCTGGTCCAGTTCGTCGGGTGGTTCGTGTTCGCGCCCGACGAGGCCGACCGCGAGGCGTTCCACATCGCGCTGCTGGAGCTGCGCACGCAGGGGCCGTTCAACGAGCGGATCCGCGAACAGTTGGCCCGCAGCGACCGGCTCCTCCGGGGCACGGTCGCCGACATCCTCACGGAGGGGATCGAGGCGGGCGTCTTCCGGGATGTCGACGTCGAGGAGACGGCGGCGCTGCTCGTGGCGACCCTCGACGGCGCACGGACCAGGCAGATCACCCTCGCGGGGGCCGAACGCGACGGCGACACGGCGGGGTACACCCGCGAGGTCGCCGAGGCGGCGCTCCGGCGGATCGTCGGCCCCCTGCTCGCGGAGGGCGTGGAACTGCCGCCGCTCGACGGGGCGATCGGCGCGCTGCGGGGCGACCCCGACGACGACGCGGCCGACGGAACTGACGACGACGCGGCCGGCAGAACGGACGGGGAGGCGGCCGACAGAAGTGACAAGCGAGCGGCCGAGGAGTCCGCGGAGGCCGGCGACGGGAGCGGATGACCCGGCTCGGGTTCGAGCGGCCGCCGCCGGTGCTGCTCGCGGTGATCGCGAGCACCTTCTTCGTCGGCTTCGGCGGCGGCGTCGTCTTCCCGATCCTCCCCAACCTCGGCGCGGTCCTCGGTATCTCGGCGTTCATGGTCGGTGCGATCCTCTCCGCGAACCGGTGGATCCGGCTCGTCGCGAACGCACCCGCCGGCGCGCTCGTCGACCGGTACGGGACGCGGACGCCGTTCGTCGTCGGCCTGTTCGTCGAGGGGATCGCCACGCTCGGCTACGTCGTCGCGCTGGCGATGCCGCCCGCCGAGTCGCTCCGCCCGCTCGCCGCCTCGCTGCCGACGCTCGGGGTCGTCGGACCGGCGGACTGGTTCGCCGCGCTCTCGGTCGTCGTCGCGCCCGAGGCGTGGTTCCTGCTCGCGCGCGTCCTCTGGGGGCTCGGCTCGGCCGCGGTGTTCGCGACCGCGTACACCATCGCCGCCGACCTCTCCGACAGCGGCTCGCGCGGGACGAACATGGGGATCGTCCGCGGCGGGATCACCATGGGGTTCCCGGCCGGCCTCGTGCTCGGCGGGGTCGTCTCCGCGCTCGCGGGCAACGTCGCGGCGTTCGCCGTCGCCGCCGCGTTCGCGCTCACCGCAAGCGTCGTCGCGCACCGCTACGTGCCGGAGACGCACGTCACCGGCGACCGCTCCGGGGACTCGATCAGGCCGTGGGAGGTCGACACCGCCGTCCCGGCGCTGACGGTCGGGCTGGTCAACTTCGGACTGATGTTCGCGTACATCGGCGCGCTGTTCTCCACGCTCGTCTTGTTCCTCGGTGCGAACGACATCTCGCTGTTCGGCCTCGCCCCGCAGGGGACCTCCGGGCTGTTCATGGCCGGCACCGTCCTCTCGGCCGCGTTCTTCATGCTCGTCGGCGGTCGCGTCTCGGACACCCGCGACTCGCGGACGCCGATCCTCTTAGTCTTCCTCGTCGTCTCGTTCGTCGGGTTCCTGCTGCTCGCCCGGGCCGGATCGGTCCTCTCCCTGGGCTTCGCCTGCGTCTTCATCGGCGCGGGACAGGGCGGGACGAGCGGCCCGATGATGGCGCTGCTCGCGGACCTCACGCCCGACGAGCGGATGGGCCGCGCCTCCGGGACGAACAACGTCCTCGGCGACGTCGGGGGCGGGCTCGGGCCGCTGGTGTCGCTCCCGCTCATCGAGGCGGTCGGCTTCGCGCCGATCTACGCCGCCTGCGCGGCTCTCCCGCTCTTGGCCGGCTGCGTCCTCCTCCTCGGGGTCCGTCGAGAGACCGGGACGTTCCTCCCGGGGCGCGTCGCGGGCGAGGCCGGCGGGAGCGACCCCGTCGCGACCGACGCGTAGCCGCGCTCGTCGCCGCCCGAGCGGCGGGGCGGGAACCGCCTCCGGCGGGGCGTCGGGACGCCGTATGCGAACCGCTATCGCCCCCTGCCCGAAAGAACAACCGTTAAAAGTCGGCGACGGGTTCGTACGGACATGGCTGGAACTATCGAAGCGCTCGTCCCCGGCGGGCAGGCCAACCCCGGCCCGCCGCTCGGTCCCGAGCTCGGACCGACGCCGGTGGACGTCCAGGACGTCGTCGCGGAGATCAACGACGAGACCGCTGCCTTCGACGGCATGGAGGTGCCCGTCACCGTCGAGTACGACGACGACGGCTCCTTCACCATCGAGGTCGGCGTGCCGCCCACCGCGGAGCTCATCAAGGACGAGGCCGGCTTCGACACCGGCTCCGGCGAGCCCCAGGAGAACTTCGTCGCCGACATGTCGATCGAGCAGGTGAAGAAGGTCGCCGAGCAGAAGTCGAGCGACCTGCTCGCGTACGACACGAAGGCGGCCGCCAAGGAAGTCGGCGGCACCTGCGCCTCCCTCGGCGTCACCATCGAGGGCGAGGACGCCCGGACGTTCGACGACCGCGTCGACGCCGGCGAGTACGACGACGTCCTCGACGAGTAACGCCCGCGGCCGCCCTCTTCCGACGCCGTCCGTTTCTCACCGACCGTCCACGGGAGTGACCGTTTCCAAGAGCGACCGCCTCCGGGAGCGGCCGCCTACACGACCGGTCGTTCCGCAGGCTCGGCCTCGGTCGGCTCGGCCGTCACCGGTCGCACGTCGGTCCACGTCCAGCCGATGATGGCGGCCGCGGCGACGACGGCGTAGAACTGGACGAAGAATCCGGCGATCGTCCCCAACACCGGAACGATCGAGAGGACGCCGATCGCCAGCGCGCCGGCGAACACCACGGCGGCGGCGGTGAGCCAGCCGACGGCGTACGCCCGCTTCGTGACGATCCCCCAGAGCGTGCCGAGGGCGAAGCCGTCGCCGACGCGCCCCGACTCGGCGACCGCGGCCAGCGCGGCCGGGGTGACGTAGAGGCCGGCGAGCGAGGCGGCGAGCGCGACGACGACGAGCGCCAGCGCCACCAGCCCGCCGACCAGGCCGCCGAGGAGGCCGCCGGCGCCCTCGGCGGAGCCGAGGACGGCGGCGCCGACGCCGAACGCGGCGGCGACCGCGAGGACCGCGAGGGGGACGAGCGAGTAGACGAACGTGACCGCGAACGCCTTCAGCCCCTCGACGAGGAGGTCGCCCCACTCGTCGAAGGCCGGCGGTTCGTCGTCGCCGTCGGCTGTCCGCCGGATGACGCGCGCGAGGTACCCGAGCACGAGGAACGACGGGATCAGGAGCGGGCTCGCGAGGAGCAGGACGCCGCCGATCAGGGTCGTGACGAGTGCGTCGTCGCCGTCGCGAAGGTAGTTGAGTGACGCTTCTATCATGGTGTATCCCACGTCCGAACGCGCTCAGACGGCTTAAACTAGTACGGCGAACGGAGACGGCACGGCGACCGGGGAACACCGCGGCGAAGGTGGACAGCGCGGCGAACGGCCGCAGCGCCCCCGCGACCGCGGTCCGATCGCCGCCGGCGGAGCCGTCCACTTATGCCCGAACCGGACGGAGACGCCGACATGCCGGATCTCAATCCGATCGCGAAGCGGATCCACAACGTCCAACCCCGACCGGTGCGGCTCGAACTCGACTCCGGCGAGACCGGCGTCTACGAGTTCTCGTCGACGGAGTTCTTCCAGCGGGAGTTCCGCGGCGAGGGCGTTCGGACCGACGCCGACCCCGAGGCCGACTTCCGGCTGATCAGCTCCGAGGGCTACGAGCGGATCCTGCTCGGCCGCTCGGGGCCCGACGAAGGGGGCTGGTCGATGGTCGGCGAGGTGGTCTCGGCCGAGCGCGCCGAGGAGTAGCCGCAGACCCCGCTCGGAGGTCGCTCAGCGGACGACGGTCACCGGCACCTCGGCGCGGCGGACCACGCCCTCGGCGACGCTCCCGAGGAGGACCCGCGAGAGGCCGGTGCGCCCCCGGCTCGCCAGCACGAGGTGGTCGAACGGCTCGCCGGCGTCCCCGTCGCCGCCGGCCGGCTCCTCGCCGCCGGCCACGCCGAGGATCGTCTTTGTCGGGCGGCCGACCTCCAGCCGCGTCTCGACGTCGCGGTCGACCGCCTCGGTCGCCTCGGAGAGCGTCCGCTCGCCGCGCTGTTTGGCGCTCTTGTACCACTGGTCGGACGCCCCCGGGAACCCGCCGTCGGCGCCGGTCGCCGAGTCGGCGGGGTTGATGACGTGGAGCGCCGTGAGCTCGGCGTCCGGCCACTCGGTGGCGGCGAACTGTAACGCCTCGATCGCCTCCGACGACCCGTCGACCGCGACGAGGATGCGCTTGGACATACGCGTCGGTTCGCCGCCTCGGGTCAAAAAGGGCGGCGGCGACTCCGGGGCGGCGACAATCCACGACGCGGCGCGCGACGGGGGCGGTCACAAGGCACTTGCCGGACCGCGGGTCACCGGGCCACATGAGCAAGCCGTACGCGCGGTCGCAGCTGGCGTCGGTCACCGCGCGCGGCGGCGCCTGGCTCGTCGACATCGTCGCGAGCCTCGTGGTCGCCGCGGTCGTCTCGGGGGTCGCCGGCGTCGCCGCGGACCCGCTCGGGCTCCTCGCGTTCCTCCTCGTCTCGGTCGGCTGGTACGTCGTCCCGGAGGCGGTCTGGGGGCGGACCCCGGGGAAGTGGGTCGCCGGAATCAGAGTCGTGGAGGCCGACGGCGGCGACGTCTCCGCGCGCGCCGCCGTCGTGCGGAACCTCACGAAGGTGATCGGCGGCGGCTCGATCCTGTTGGTCCTCGCGGGCGTCGTGTTCATCGCCGACTCGCGCGACAACCAGCGGCTCGGCGACCGGTTCGCCGACACGCTGGTCGTGCGGGTCTAGCGGGACGCCGCCGTCAGTCGTGCCGCGTCACGCACTCCGAGAGGCCGATCAGCTCGACGGGCTCGGAGTTGTCCGGCGAGTAGACGACCATCTGTCCCTTCTCCATGTACGGGACCTTCCCGGCGAGGTTCGACGGGATGTTGACGCTGGAGATGGCGTCCTCGTCGCCGAGGTTCAGGACTATCTTCGTGTTCACCTGCTTGAACACCGACTCGGCGACGTCCTGCGGGTCCTGCGTGATGAGGAAGAGCCCGAGCCGCTCCTTGCGGCCCTGCTTCGCGGCCTCCGTGAACTTCTGGACCACCTTCTGGGCCTGGACGTTGTCGGCGTCGGCGAGGAAGTTGTGCGCCTCGTCCATCCCGACTAACAGCGGCGTCTCCTTGATCCGGTCGCTGGCGGGGTCGTTCGAGAGCTTGTCGTCGACGAGCAGCCCCGCGACCGCGAGGACGACGATCTCCTTCTGCCGGGAGGTCGGCAGGTGGTAGGTGGGGACGACGGAGAGCCCGCCGGGGCGCACCAGCGTGTGGTCGAGCTCGGTGATCGGCTTCGCGTCCTGATCGAACACGCCGCTCGGGACCCCGCGGACCCGACGCTTGACGGCGTCGAACGTCGCCTCGTGGATCCGGCCGCTCTCGTGGAGCTCCTCTTTCAGCGCCGGGTCGTCGAGGTACGAGAGGAACTGGCTGTACGTCCCCGCGTCGCCGTAGTCGTCGAAGAAGCGGTTCAGCAGCGTCAGTAGCGCCGGGTACTGGTTGTCGTTGAGCCCGGATCCGGCCACCAGCCACGGCATGTCCCGGGCCAGCGAGAAGGGGATCGTGAACTCGACGCGCTCGGCGCGGTGGCCCTCGCCGGGGTACGTCGCGTTCGCGACGCGGGGCACGAGCGCGACGGTGTCGTCGTGACCCCCGTGGGCGATTCCCTCGCGCTCCAGCCGGCGCGCGAACGCGTCGTCGAGGTCGGGGTTGTCGTCGTGCATCTGCGCGTACTCGTCCTGCGGGTCGAACTGGACGACGGCCATCCGCGACTCGCGCCCGTCCCCCATCGGGTACGTCCGGTCCGAATCGAGGTACTGCCGCAGGACGTTCTTCGAGGCGTGGGTCTTCCCGGACCCGGTGCCGCCGGCGACGAGCGTGTGCCGGAACGCGAGCGGGTCGCCGTCGGCGTAGTCGTCCTTCACCCGGTAGTCGACGGTCGGCGGCTCGGCCGCGGTCCGGACCTTCTCGCCGCCGACCGAGAGGTGGCCGAGGAACACGCCGTCGTCGGGGATCTTCAGCCCCGTCTTGATCTCGGCGTCGTCGGCCGCCTCCTCGACGACCGCGCCCGGCTTCGGCACGCGGTCCGTCATGCGGCGTTTCATCCCCTCGCCCTGGCCGTAGACGACGGACATCGGCTCCAAGTCGGCGACGAACTTGTAGTCGCGCTCGGCGAACTCGTCGCGGCGCATCTGCCGGCGGGCGTGGATCTCGGTCGCGTCGTCCGACTGGAACTCCTGGGCGTACTCCAGCCCCGTGATCCGACAGAACAGCCGCTCGCCGTCCGGGTACGGGATCAGGAGGTACTTCCCGAGCCGCACGGACTCGCGGTTCCCCGTGGTGACGAACGCCTTCAGCGACGTCTCGTCCTCCTCCTCGGCGACGCGGAGCCCCTGCGACACCGACACGACGCCGAGCCCCGCGTCGCTCCCGGCAGGGGTCGCCTCGTAGTCGGCGAACGCGTCGCCCTCGCGGTCGCCGTTCGCGTCGGGTTCGGGCGCGTCCGAGGGGGCCGCGCCCGCCGCGCTCCCCCCGTCGGCGGCGGACTCGCCGCCGGGTCCGACCGCGGCGTCGCTCCCATCATCGGCCTCGTCCGGGGAGCCGCCGTCGCCGTCGCCGTCACCGGTGAACTCGGTGAAATCCTCCAGCGTCATGGCGGATCCACCGGTCGCCGGGCCGAAAGCGTTTGCCCTCGCGCGCCGGGGCGCCGATTCGCCGCCGACCGGCCCTGCGCGACCGGTCACGGGGGCCTTATCCGGCTCGGCCTCGTACGTGTCCTATGATACTCGTTCGCGGTAGCGGCGGCGGGACGGACCTCACCGGGACGGTGTTCGAACGCGGTGAGGAGCCGCCCGCGTACAAGGGCGCGCCCGACGAGGACGCGCCGTACGTGTGGGTCTGCGACTCGTTCTACGAGGTCGAGAGCGGCGGCTCGCCGCTCGTCGTCGACGGCGAGGAGATCCGCGTCGCCTTCGAGGAGCCGATGCCCCGCGGGTTCGACACCCGCGATCAGGCGGTCGAGGCGGCCCGCGACCACGTCCGGACGCAGTTCGCGCGGATCGGCGTCGACCCCGCCGCGGTGTCGGTCGAGGTGACCGCGCCGGACCCCGCCTGACGGGCCGGTCCCGTCGGCGGTCCGTGTCCCCCTTTTACGAGTCCCGCCCCGGTACGGGGGAGTATGTCGGAACCGTCGGAGGACTTCGACCCCGGGTCCCGGGAGGAGCGCGAGGTCGCCGCCGAGGCCGCGGGCGACCGGTCAGACTTCCTCTCGCTGATGGGCCACGCCTACCGCGGCGAGCTCGGCCGGACGAGCTCGTGGCGGACCCGCATCGACCGCACGACCAACTGGGCGGTGGTGGTGACCGCGTCGCTGCTCACGTGGACCTTCTCGAACGAGTCGCGGCCGCACTACGTGCTGCTCATCGGCCTCGTCATGCTCAGCGTCTTCCTCGGCATCGAGACGCGGCGGTACCGGACCTTCGACGTCTGGCGGTCGCGCGTGCGGCTCTTGGAGGAGAACGTGTTCGCGAACGCGCTCGACCCCGAGGGCGTCGAGCAGTCGAACTGGCGGGCGCTGCTGAGCGAGGACCTCCGCGAGCCGACGATCAAGATGTCGACCGTCGAGGCGGTGTCTCGCCGGCTCCGGCGGGTGTACGCTCCCCTGTTCTCCGTGCTCATCGCCGCGTGGGTCGTCAGGCTCACCGTGTTCACCCCCACCGGCGGCGGCGTCGTCGCGACCGCGGCGGTGGGGCCGATCCCCGGTGCGTTCGTGCTCGCGCTCGTCGGGGGCTTCTCCGCCGCCGTGTTAGCGACGACGCTTCGGCGGACCCCGAGACGCGCCAAGGGGGAGATGCAGGCCGCCGAAGACGCCGACGAGTGGAAGTGAGCCGGGCGGGCTCCGCCTCCCGCAACCCCTTTTCGCGCGCGGCCCAACCAGTGGGTATGACGGAGCTACCGGACCGCGTCGTGGGCGACGCGCGGACGAGCGACTTCGGGTGGAACCTTCTCACGGACCTGACGGACGTCGGGAACCGAATGGCCGGGTCGACCGGCGAGCGCCGCGGGGCAGAGCGGGTCGTCGAAGCGTTCGAGGCGGCCGGACTGCGGAACGCCGGCCTCGACGAGTTCGAGATCCCCGGCTGGTGGCGCGGCGAGTCGTCGCTGTCGGTGTCCGGGGCGGTCGAGCGCCGCCACGAGAACTCCCACGAGGTGATCGCGCTGCCCGGGACACCGAGCGGCGAGGTGAGCGCCCCGCTCGTCGACGTCGGCGACGGGACCGACGAGGAGTTCGCGGCCGCCGAGGACGACCTCGACGGCGCGGTCGCGATGGCCTCCTCGCGCACGCCCGAGAGCCACGACCGGTGGATCCACCGGATGGAGAAGTACGTCGCGGCGGCCGAGCGCGGCGCGGTCGGGTTCGTCTTCCGGAACCACATCGAGGGGGCGCTCCCGCCCACCGGCGAGATCGGCTACCACAACCGACCGGGCCCGATCCCCGCGGTCGGCGTCTCGAAGGAGGTCGGCGACCGGCTCGCGCGGCTCGCCGAAACCGCGGAAGGCGGCGACACGGAGGGTGGCGACCGCCCGACCGTCTCGCTCGACGTCGACTGCCGCAACGAGCCGACGACGTCGGTGAACGCGGTCGCGGAGCTCGGCCCGAACACCGAGGAGGCGGTGTACCTCACCGCGCACGTCGACGCACACGACGTGAGCGACGGGGCCAACGACAACGGGGCGGGATCGGCGCTCGTCGCGGAGGTCGGTCGCCTGCTCGCGACCGTCGAGGACGACCTCGACACGCGGGTGCGGCTCGTCACCTTCGGCTCGGAGGAGATCGGGCTGTGGGGGGCGTATCACGCCGCGGAGACCACGCCGCGCGAGGAGATCGCCTGCGTGGTGAACCTCGACGGCGCGTGTAGCTCCCGGAACCTCCGCGTCGGGACGAACGGGTTCGACGGGATGCGCGAGACGTTCGAGGCGGTCGCGGACGCGTTCGACGCCCCCCTCGCGACCGGCGAGACGATCTCCCCGCACGGCGACCAGTGGGCGTTCGTCCAGGAGGGGATCCCGGCCGTGATGGCGTCGACGACGAGCGACCAGTCCGGCCGCGGCTGGGGCCACACCCACGCCGACACGCTCGACAAGCTCGACTCGCGGGACCTCCGCGAGGTGGCGACGCTCGTCGCCGCGGCCGTCTACCGGTTCGCGACGGGCGAGGTCGGCGCGACCCACCGCTCGCGGGAGTCGGTCCGCGACGCCATCGACGAGGGCTACGTGGAGGAGCTGAAGACGGGCGGACGGTGGCCCTACGACGAGTGACGGCGACGGGCGCGGCGCGGCTACTCCTCGGCGTACAGGAGCGTCCGTCGGCACTCTGGACAGACGTACGGAACCGGCGTCAGGATCTCCGCCGCCCTGACGCCGCTCAGGAACCCGTCGTCCGTCGACGGGGAGGCGATCGACAGTTCGCCGAGGGCGTCGGTCCCCTGTAGCTCCATCCGTTCGAGCGGCTCGTCGCAGTCGGGACAGGTCCTCTCGTCGGGCATCTCCGTCGGCGGTACGGGTGCCGCCGCGAAAATCGGTTCGGTGTGAGCGCCGGTCCGGAATCGGCGAGCGTGTCCTAACGGGCCGGAGCTCGGCGTAAAATCGGTCGGTCACGGTCGAGCCCGGCGCGGCGGCTCACGGACCCGTCCCGGTCCGCCGCCCGGATCACTCCCCGTCGGAGCCGTCGCAGACGCCGAGGGGTAGCGACTCGGGGGCGTCGCCGTCGGCGTCGAGGCCGGCGTACGCGTCGTCGATGAGCCGGGCCAGCTGCGTCTCGGGGCTCACGCCGCGGGCGGCGGCGAGGGCCGCGAGCCGCTCGTACTGCTCGTCCGGCACGGTGACCGTTCCCTCGTCCATACGCGGCGGTGCGTCCCGGAGCTACAAAAGCGTTGGTCTGGCCCCGCTCACGACGGATCCGTCTGGTCGGCCCCGCGAACGGTGCCCGCCGGTTCGCCCTCGGCGAAGCGGTCGAACAGCGCGTTCATCACCGCGGACTCGGCGCGGGAGAGGTGTTCCCACACGGTCGTGGAGCCGAGCCCCAGCTCGGCGGCGACCTCCTCGACGCCCACGCCGCCGCCGTGGTCGTAGTAGCCCGCGGCGATCGCTGTCGCGAGCACCTCCCGCTGCCGGTCGGTGAGGCCGTCGAGGAGGCCGGAGGCGGGGAGCTGCGGGGAGCGCTCGATGGAGGCCAGCTCCACGTTCCGCGCCAATTTAACCTCGTTGCCGCCGCGTTCGAGCTCCCGCATCACCGCCGAGAGGTCGTCGCCGTCCTCGAGGTACGCCGTCCAGCGCTCGACGCCGCCGGAGATGGTCGTGCCCATCCGGTAGTGGATCCCCAGCCGCGAGAACCGCTCGCTGATCCCCTCCCAGTCGGCCGCCGAGACGTCGATCGTGAGGGCGACGTACGCGTGCGTTCCCTCGATCGGCGCGAGCGGCTCCGCGGAGACGACCAGGTCGAACTCGCGGAACTCCTCGACGAACGCCTCGATCTCGGCCGTCGGGCCGGTGAGCTCGGCGATCCGCTTGCGCTCGGAGCCGCTGCCCGTCATCGACGAGACGGACCGGTACCGCACCTCCGGGTGGCGCGCGCTCACCTCGCACTCCGGCTCCCCAGCGTGGTGGATCCGAAACGTCACTTCCCGCATGATCGATTCGAGACCGCCGGGGTTCAAACGCGTTCCGGACCGGTCGCGAGGCATTTATACGGGCGAGCGCGGGCCGCCGTCGAGACGGCGACACCGGGACGCCGGCCCCTCGCGGGAGCGGTCAGTCGCCGCGCCCCATCGCGTAGAACTCGTCGTTCGGGCGCATGTCCGCGACGGTCGCCATGCGGTTAGAGAGGTTGAAGAACGCCGCGACCGAGGCCACGTCCCACACTTCCTCCGGCGAGAAGCCGGCGTCTCGGAGTCGCTGGACGTCCTCGCCCGTCACGGCGCCGGGGGACTCGGTGAGTTTGACGGCGAAGTCCAGCATCGCCATGTGGTGATCGGACACGTCGGCCTGTCGGTGGTTCGTGGCGAGCTGGTCGGCGAGCTTCGGCGCGCCGGCGTAGATGCGACAGAGCGCACCGTGGCCGACGACGCAGTAGAGGCAGCCGTTCGCGCCCGACACCGCGACGACGATCATCTCGACCTCCTCGCGGGCGAGCGGCGTGTCCGTCACGAGCGCGTCGTAGTACGCGAAGAACGCCCGGAAGTGACTGGGCTTGTACGCGAACGCCGAGAACACGTTCGGCGTGAATCCGGCGTCTTCGGTCTCCTCGTCGATGCGCTCGCGGAGGTCCTCGGGGAGGTCCTCGTAGTCGGGCACGGGGAACCGCCGCATCGCGTCGTCGTTCATACCGGCAGACGCGCGCCGCGACCACAAAGCCGTTCCCCCGGACCGCGCGCCGTTGCGCCGCTCGCGGTCGACTCGGACGGTCTCGGTGCCGCGGCGGTTGATTTATGCGGGGGCGTGCTGTCCGTTGGCACACGCATGGCCGACCCGAGTGACACCGGCGAGGGCGACCGGCGGGGGACGAGGAGTTCGGGTGCGGCCGACCGGACGGCGGTCGTCGAGCGGCTGTACGGGGACATCCCGTTTCACCAGCGACACGGCCTCGAGGTGCTCTCCGTGACTCCCGACCGCGCCAGGGTCAAGCTCCCCTTCGACCCCGGGCTCGTGGGGAACCCCGACCTCGGCGTCCTCCACGGCGGCGTCGTCAGCGCGCTCGTGGACCTCGCCGGCGCCGCCGTCTTCGTCGGCGACCGCGAGGCGTACACCCCGACCGTCGACCTCCGCGTGAACTACCTCGAGGCCGCCGGCCGCGAGCCGCTGTACGCGACGGCCACGGTGGACCGCCGCGGTGCCGACATCGGCGTGGCGAGCGTCGAAGTCGAGTCCGGGGACGCCGTCTGCGCGACCGGCACGGGCGTCTACAAGCTCACCGATGACTGAGTTCCCCGTCGACGGCGTCGTGGACGCCCACGTCCACCTGATGCCCGAGCGCCTGATGGCCGCCATCCGGGAGGCGCTCGGCGACGACGCCGGCTGGGCGTTCGACCACCCGACCGACCGCGAGCGGATGGAGGCGACGCTGGCCGACGCGGGCGTCGAGCGGTACGCCGCGCTCCCGTACGCCGCGCGTCCGGGGGCGGCCGCCGACCTCAACGAGTGGGTGATCGACGCCGCCGCGGCGTCCGACCGCGCGGTCCCGTTCGCCACGGTCCACGCCGCCGACGACGATCCGGGGACCGTCGTCTCCGACGCCTTCGACGCCGGCGCGCGCGGCCTGAAGCTCCAGCTCCCGGTTCAGGGGTTCGCGGCCGACGACCCGCGGCTCGACCCGGCCTACGAGGTCGTCGCCGCCCGCGACGCGCCGGTCGTGCTCCACGCCGGGACGGCGCCGATGTTCGAGGACAGCCCCCACGTCGGCGTCGAACGCTTCGAGTCGTTCCTCGCCTCTTACCCCGACGTGCGGGTGTGCGCCGCGCACATGGGCGCGTACGAGGTCGACGCGTTCGTCGGGCTCGCCCGCGACAACGACAACGTCTTCCTCGACACCACCTTCGCCATGTCGAGCGTGGCCGAGACGTACATGGACTTCGACCCCGCGAGCGTCGACGACGACACGCTGATCGAGCTCTCCGAGTCGGTCATGTACGGGTCGGACTACCCGAACATCCCGTATCCCTACGCCCGGGAGCGGGAACACCTGCTCTCCCGGGACCTCCCGGTTGCGGCCCAGCGTGACATCTTCTCTCGAACCGCGCGGCGCTTCCTCGGCGACGACTGAGGGACGGCGTCGCTTCGTCGGTGACGGCGGGTGTCCGTGGGGCCCGCCGTGCGCTCAGTACCGCTCGTCCACGACGCCGGGATCGTCGAGGTCCGCGACCAGTTCGACGGCGTCGGGCGTCACGATGAGGCGATCGCCGAGCGCCGCGCGCAGCTCGTCGACGTCGGCCTCGCCCTCGCAGACCACGACGAGGCGGTCGGTGGTCTCCGGCTGCGACACCTCGACGCGGTACTCGCCGGTCAACCCCTCGAAGCCGGCCAGCACGGTCTCGACGCTCTCCGGGTACACCTTCACGCCCTTGACCTTCAGCCGCTCGTCCGTGCGACCGATGACGCCGTCGGGCAACACGACGGTCCCGTCCCGAACCGCCAGTTCGGCGAGGTCACCGGTCCGGTAGCGCACCAGCGGGATGCCCTCCTTCCGGAGGTGTGTCACGACGACCTCCCCGCGCTCGCCGGCGTCTAAGGCCTCGCCGGTGTCCGGGTCGACGACCTCCACGACGGCGTAGTCGTCGCGGACGCGGAGCCCGTCCTCGGCGGCGGTCTCGGCGGCCACGGGCATGATGTGTCGCGTGCCGAAGTAGTCCACCGCCGTGGACGCGTCGAGCGCGTCCTTGACCGCTTCGCGGCGGCCGGGGATCGAGGTGAACGGCTCGCCGGCGCCGACGAACGTGTCGACCGAGCCGCCCTCCGCGCCGATCTTCAGCGCGAAGCTCGGGTTGCCCACGACGGCGTCCACGTCGTACGCCTCGATGGTCGCGGCGGCCTGCTCGGAGTCGCCGGGACCGAGCGGGAACACCTCCGCGCCGAGGCGTTCGAGCGCCCGGTGGAGGACGTAGCCGGTGCCGAACAGCTCGTAGCCGAACGTGTTGACGACGCGGTCGCCCGGCTCGATGCCGGCGCGTTCGAGCACCTCGGCGTTGGCGGCCGCCTGCCCGTCGAGGTCGTCGGCCGTGTCGAACACCGGCCGGAGCCGCTCGCCCATCGGCGAGAACGTGACCATCGCCGCGCCGTCGTACAGCGACCCGCTCGGCGGCGCGTCCTCGAAGTCGGCCTCGAGCTCGGCGGCCGTCGTGAACGGGAGGGCGCGGAAGTCGGCCCACGAGTCCACCGCCGTCGGGTCGACGCCCGCGTCCGCGAACTTCTCGGCGTAGAAGTCGCGGTCGGCGACCCGCTCCAGCTGCTCCCCCACCGCCGCGAGTGTACTGTCGTCGTACATCGCGTTAACACACGGCAAACTGCCACATAAAGCTCCGTCACCGGTGTGGAGACGGTGCGGGCGACGCCCGCGCGGGGCGGCGCCGTAACGGAAACGCGTGCGCGGTCAAGAGAGGCCGAAACGATAGGGACGCGGACCGCGGGCCGTCGCGTTCAGTACGCGAACGGCCACGTGCGCAAGTACTCCTTGATCTTGCCGAGCCCGGCCAACACCCCCTTCGGCTCGACGGCGAGCACGACGATGATGATCGCGCCGAAGAACACCGGCAGCAGCGCGGTCGCGTTGGTGCCCGTGAGGTCGGCGAGGAAGTTCAGCCCGTCGTTGAGGTAGTCCTGAACGAGCGTGACGACGCCGACGCCGAGCAGCGCCCCCCAGACGCGTCCGAGGCCCCCGAACAGCAGCATGACGTAGTGTTCGAGGGTGAGCCCGATCGTGAAGTACTCGGCGTTGATGAAGCCGATCTGGAACCCGAACAGGCCGCCCGCGACGCCGATCATGAACCCGCCGATGGCGAACGCGAGCAGCTTGTTCTTGAAGACGTTCACGCCGAGGACGGACGCGGAGAGGTCGTTCTCGTGGATGGCGCGGAACGTCTTCCCGATGCCGGTCCGGGAGAGGTTCAAAGAGAGCATCGCGAACACCAGCATGAGCACCAGCGCGAGCAGGTACTTGTCGACGGTCGTGCCGAGCGTGCCGACGGACCCGACGAGCCCGACGTTCGAGGGCAGCGACTGGGTGGTCCCGCCGTGGATGAAGGCGAGCTGGGAGTTCACGAAGAACCACTCCTCGGCGATGAACTGGAGCGCCAGCGTCGAGATGGCGATGTAGAACCCCTTGACGCGGAACGACGGCAGGCCGAAGCCGACGGCGACCAGCGCGGAGATGAGGCCGCCGACCGCGAGCGCCGGGAAGAGCCCCGCGCCGACGGCGAGCAGCCGGCTCGTGCTGTACGCGCCGATGGCCATGAACGCCCCCTGCGCGAGCACGATCTCGCCGGCGTAGCCGAGGATGACGTTCAGCCCCAACACCGCGATGGCGAAGATGTACGCCTGCGTCAACAGCGTGGTCGTGCCGCCGCCGAGGAGGAACGGCGCGATGAACGGGATCGGCAGGCCCACGGCGAGGGCGATCTTCTGCGTCCGCCACCGGACCAGCCCCATCCGCGACTCGTAGTCGGTGAAGTACTCACCGCAGGGCATGCGACCACCCCCGGTCGGCCGCGGCCGTTCGAGTCGTCGATGCACCGTCGGAGCGCCGCGTGGCGCGCGATCTGTGTCCCGTCATGGTCAGAGCCTCTCGATCCGCTCGGTCCCGAACAGGCCGTACGGCTTCACCAGGATGACGACGAGCAGGAGCACGAGCGGCAGGATCTCGCCGAAGCCCGCGCCGAAGTTGGCCTGGATGTCCGTGAACGGGACGTACACCGCGGTGCCGCCCACGAGGTAGTACGACCCGAGTTCCTGGAGGACGCCCACGACGATCGAGCCGATGAACGCCCCGGGGATGCTGTCCAGTCCGCCCAACACGACGGCGGCGAAGATGATGATCCCCGTGTTCTCGATGGAGACCGCCGCCCCGCCGCTGGACGTCGCCAGCAGGATGCCGCCGATGGCGGTGATGGCGATGGAGAGCGTCCACGCGAGCGCGATGGTGCGCTCGATGGAGACGCCGAGCACCATCGCGGCCTGCTCGTCGCTGGCGGACGCCCGGAGGATCGACCCGGTGACGGTCCGCCGGAAGAACAGCATCAGCACGGCGACGACGACCAGCGCGATGGCGACGGCGACGGCGTACGCCGCCTGTATCGACGTGCCGAGCGGGAGACTGAGCTGGCCGCCGAACGTCAGCGCCTCGGGGTACGCCTGCGCGTTCTGCCCGTACAGGAAGAAGATGACCCCCTCGAGGATGCTGCCGAGCGCCAGCGTCACGATGATCACCGACAACACCGGCTCGCCGATGAACTGGCGGAACACGACGCGTTCGAGCGCCAGCCCGAGAACGACGCCGAGCAGGACCGTCACGAGCACCGCCGCCCACGCCGGTATCGCCGCCGGGAGCACGGTGGCCGTGCCGAAGATGACGACCCCGTACGCGCCGACCATCGCGATCTGGCCCTGCGCGAAGTTCAGGACGCCGGTCACCTTGTAGATGAGCGAGAAGCCCATCGCCACGAGCGCGTACAGCGCGCCCAGTCCGAGGCCGCTCAGCGAGATGTCGATGAGCGTGACCCAGTTGACCATCTAGCTCACCTCCAGTTCGCGCTCGTCGTCGAGGACCGGCTGGTCCACGTCCACGATGCGCATGACGCCGTGTTCCTCGGACTCTCTGCCGTCTTGGTACGTGATCGTGAGTTCCATCTCTACCTCCGTGCTGCCGTCGTACAGCGCCGTCACGAGGTCGCCGTATCGCTCGACGACGACCTCGCGGCGGAGCTTCCCGGTGCGGGTGAGCTCCCCGTCGTCGGCGTCGAACTCCTTGAACAGGAGCACGAACCGCCGGATCGGGTTGTCCAAGTCCTCGTTCGTCTCCGCGACGACGCCGCGGAGCAGCTCCAAGACCGGTTCCTTCCGCGTCAGGTCGCGGTAGCCCGCGTACTGGATGTCGCGCTGGTCGGCCCACTCGGCGACGTTGTCGTACCGGATGTTCAGGACCGCGGTGAGCTCCGCGCGGTCGTCGCCGACGACCATCGCCTCCTTCACGTAGGGGTTGAACTTCAGCTTCGTCTCGACGCTGATCGGCGCGACGGCGGTGCCGTCGGTCATCTCCAAGACGTCGTCCATCCGGTCGAAGATCCGGACGTGGTCGTCGTCGGTGAGCGCGCCGAAGTCGTCGGTGTGGAGCCAGCCGTCCTCGAACGCCGACTCGGTCTTCTCCGGCATCCCGTAGTAGCCGGAGGTGACGACCGGGCCGCGCACGAGCAGTTCGCCGCCCGGCGTGATCCCCACCTCGACGTTCGGGAACACCTCGCCGACCGTCTCGACCTGAACGTCGTCGTCGCGGTGCATCGTCACGAACCCGCAGACCTCGGACTGCCCCCAGATCTGTTTGAGCGGGACGCCCATCGCGTGGTAGTACTCGAAGTGGTCCTCGCCGAGGGGACCGCCGCCGGTGTAGACGTTCTTCGCGCGCTTCAGTCCGATCTTGTCGAGTATCGGGCGGTACGCCACCCAGTAGGAGAGCCACTGGGCCCCGCGCAGCCACGCCGGGGGCTCCTCGTCGTTCTTCTCGCCGATGACGTACTCGGCGTACTTCTCGCCGACGCTCATCGCCTTGTCGTACACCCAGCCTTTGAACCGCGAGGTGTTCTCGATCTTCGCCTTGACGTCCGCGACCCACGCCTCGTACCGCTTCGGCGACGAGAAGATGATCTCCGGGCCGATCTCCCGGAGGTCCTCCTCCTCGGTCTCGGGCTGCTCCGGGAAGTTCGCGGTCCACCCGGCGACGAACGCGGCCGCGAGGAGGATCATCTGCTCGCCCACCCACGCCATCGGGAGGTACGAGAAGTAGTCCGACTCCTTCGGCAGCGGGTCGATGTCGATGGCCGCGTTGGCGAGGTTCACGAGGTTGAAATGCGAGAGCCGGACGCGCTTCGGCATCCCCGTCGTCCCCGACGTGGGCGCGAGCATCGCGGTCGCCTCCGCGGGCACGGCCTGGATCTCGGACGCGAGGTAGTCGTCGGGCACGTCGCCGGACTCGCGGCGCTCGCGGCCGCGCTCCTCGACGTCCTCGTAGGCGACGATCTCGGGGTCGCCCGGCCCGGTCTTCTCGCCGTTCTCGTACCGGAACATGCCCTTGTCGTCCCGGTAGATGATCGTCGACAGCGAGGGCACGTCGTCGGAGACGAGGAGGAGCTTGTCCACCATCTCCTGGTCTTCGGCGTACACCACCTCGGGTTCGAGCAGCCGGAGCTGTTTCTCGATGTCCTCCGGCAGCATGTCCTCGTAGTTCGGCGCCGCCATCCCGCCGAGCGACTGCGCGGCGATCCACGCCCACAGCTGGTGGGGGCGGTTGTACCCGATGGTGAACAGCACGTCCTCGTCGCCGAACCCGTACTCCTCTAACCCGAGCGCGAACCGCTCCACGCGGTCGTAGTACTCCTCCCAGGTGAACTCCTGCCAGACGCCGTACTGCTTCCAGCGCAGGGCGATGTCGTCCGGGTGCTCGGCGGCGTGGTCGATGAGGATCTCGGGGAGCGCCCGGTCGGAGACGATGGGCACCGACTCGCCCTCCGGCGCGGTCAGGACGCGCTCGACGGAGAGCCCCGAGTCGGCCGCGTCGCCCGACGCGACCCCCTCGGTCTCGGCGTTGTCGGCCGCCATCTACTCGACCCCCGTGTAGACGCGGGCGACCTCGGGGTCGTCCGTCACCGCCTCGGGCGGCCCGCGGGCGATGACGCCGCCCTTCTGCATGACGATCATCCGCTCGGAGACCGCGGTGACGACTTCGAGGTCGTGTTCGATCATCACGAGCGTCAGCCCTTCCTCCTCGTGGAGGTCGGTCAGGAACCGGATCATGTCGTACTTCTCGTCGAAGGTGAGCCCGCTCATCGCCTCGTCGAGCAGGAGCACGTCCGGTTCGAGCGCGAGCGAGCGGGCGAGGTCGACCCGTCGCTGGACGCCCAGCGGCAGCGTCGAGACCGTCGTGTGGCGGTACTCCCACAGCTCGAGGTAGTCGAGTATCTCCTCGACGAACCGCATGTTCTCGGCCTCCGTCTTCCGCCCGGTGCCGTAGTACAGCATCGCCGACAGCACGTTCGGGCGTTCGGCGACCGCCCGGGTCGTCATCACGTTCTCCAAGACGTCCTCGCTCTCGAAGAGCTCCAACCCCTGGAACGTCCGACCGAGGCCGTGCCGGGCGCGGTAGTGTTCCGGCCTGCCGCTGACCTCCTCGCCGTTCAGGTACACGTCGCTCCCGGCGTCGGGCGTGTAGAAGCCGTTGAGGATGTTCAACAGCGTCGTCTTCCCCGCCCCGTTCGGGCCGACGATGGACACCCACTCGCCGTCGGCGATGCCGAGCTCCACGTCGTCGACGGCGGTGATCGAGCCGAACGTCTTGGTCACGTTCCGGCAGCCGATCGCGGCCTCCTCGGGGGGCACGTGCGCGCCGCTCCTGAGCGACGCCGCGCGCGTCTCGGCCCCCTGATCGGCGCTCATCAGGTCCACCTCTTGCGGATCTTGTAGTGCCTGATGTCGGTGTACCGGGAGTCCTCGCTGGACGTCCCGAGGTAGAACTCCTTGATCTCCTCGCGCTCGACGAGCACGTCGGCCGGGTCGTGGAGCTCGATCTGGCCGTTCTCCATGACGTAGCCGTAGTCGGCGATCTCGAGCGTTCGCTTGGCGTTCTGGTCCGCGATGAGCATCGTGATGTCCTCCCGCTCGTTGATCTCCACGAGCGTCTCGAAGATGTCGCGGACCAGCTTCGGCGCGAGCCCGAGGGAGGGCTCGTCCAACAGGAGGAGGTTCGGCCGGTGGATCAGCGCGCGAGCGATGACGAGCATCTGCTGTTGCCCGCCGCTGGCGTAGCCGGCCTTGAGGTCCATGATGTCCTCCAGCTGCGGGAAGTACTCGAAGGCGATCTGGTAGTCGTCCTCGTCGAACTGGAACCGGCGGCCCTGGCGGTAGAGCCCGCACCGGAGGTTCTCCTCGACGGTGAGGTCCTCGAACACCCGCCGCCCCTCGAGGATGTGCGTGATGCCGCGCTCGACCATCTCGTTGGCGCCGTCGTTGGTCACGTCCTCGCCGCGCAGGAACACGCGCCCGCGGGTGACCTCGCCGCGCTCGCTCCGCCCGATGCCGCTTATCATCTTCAGGATCGTCGACTTCCCGGCGCCGTTCGGGCCGAGCAGCGCGACGATGTCGCCCTCGCTGGCCGACAGCGAGACGCCCTGTACCGCGAGGAAGTGCCGGTCGTAGACGATCTCGACGTTGTCGAGTTCGACGACCGGCCGGTCGCCGTCGTCTACCGCGGTCGCGGTCGCTTGCTCGTTGGTCGCCATTACAGGCCGATCCATGAGTCTCGCCGGGGCAGTTCGACGCCGGTGTCGAAGCTCAGGCTTCCGTCGGTGACCTCGAACAGCCGCCCGTTCATCGTCGGGCGGCGGTCCCCCTCCGCGTAGCTGAACGGCTCGGCGAGCCCGAACATGTCGTCGTCCTCGATGCCGAACATGCCCTGCCTGATATTCGGCCCGGTCGTGACGTCGTTCCCGGCCTCGGCGGCGTTTTGCATGCCCTTCAGCGCGAGCAGCGCGTGGATCACGCCGCGCACGTAGTTGAGCTGGGCGACCTCGGGGTCGTCCATGCTGCGCCCCTCGCGCTCGAAGTTCGCCTCGATGATCTCCGCGCCCCGGCCGCCGCTGTCGAGCGCGCCCTGGAACGTGCGGAACGCGTTGACGTACCGCACGCCTTCGAAGATGTCGGGCGACTGCTGGACCACGCGCTCGTCGACGGTGTAGGTGAGGCCGCAGACCGTCAGGTCGGGGTAGATGTCCTGTCGGTCCTCCAGGAGCACCCGCATCGGCGCGGAGGTGTTCTGGTGGATGAGGTAGTCGATGTCCTGGTCTCTGGCCTGCCGGAGCTGCGTGGTCGCCGAGTTTGCGGTCAACGGGAGGTTGATGTCCGGGGCCACGTCGAGCCCGAGCTCCTCGGCGTACTGCTTGCCGCCCTCCACGGGCGACCGGCCGAACGCCGTGTTCGAGAAGATGAACCCGACCGTCGCCTCCGGGTCGTTGTCCGCGATCCACTTCAGGTGCGCGCGGGCCTGACTGGTGTAATCGAGGTTGCCGAAGAAGTTGTACGGGAACTCCTCGGTGACGAGGTTCGCGGAGTACGACGCGGAGACGTACACCACCTCGTCCTCCGCGACGGTGCCCGCCAGCGCCTCGGTGTCGGCGGTGCCCCAACCGATGATCAGCGGCGGCGACGACTCGGAGGTGTACTGCTGGTAGTACTGCTGGGCCTGCGGCACCTCGTAGGCGTAGTCGTTGTTCGGGTGGTCGAGGGTCACGTCGAACAGGTCGTTCTCGTTGATGTACGCGATCGTGTCCCGCGAGCCGATGGCCGTCGGCCGCCCCACGTCGGACGTCGCCCCGCTCTCGTCGTAGATGCCGGGTACCGTGACCGAGTCGGCCATGCCCCCGTCGCCTCCGTCGCTCCCGTCGCCCCCGTCCCCGCCGCCGATACACCCGGCGAGCGCCAGCGTCGCGGCGCCCGCGGCGCCGCTCTTGAGGACGTTCCGCCGCCGGTACACTCGTGACGAATTCGCTGTGTCATCGTTTGTCATGAGTTCTACCTACTACCGTGAGCTACATACCACATAATCATTAGGGATAGATTCACCCCGCGGCGGGCGATCACCCGGAACCGGAGCGGTCGCGAGCGGCGAGCGGAGCGGTCGGTTCGCCGAAACAAACAAATGCGAGTGCCGAGAGGGCTAGTCCATGTTTACATTCGTCGTGGGTATCGACACTGACGTCGGGCGGGCCGAGACACAGGCGGAGACGATCGCGTCGATGCCGCTGGAGGCGGACGAAGTGACGGCGGTGCTCGTCCACTCGTTCAGCGAGAACCGGGAGGGCGCCACCGTCGAACAGGTCAAATCCGTCCGGGTCGCTCAGTCTCGACTCGAAGACGCCGGGATCGAAGTGACGCCGGAGGGGTACGGCGGCGACGCCGCCACGGCGATCCTCAACGTCGCCGACGACTACGACGCCGACCAGATCGTCGTCGCCGGCCGGAAGCGCACGCCGACCGGGAAGGTCCTGTTCGGCAGCGTCACCCAGAGCGTCATCCTCGACACCCAACGACCCGTCCTCGTCTGTAGCGGCGACGAGTGAACCGAACTCCCGGGGGACGGGCCCCGGGGGGGCGGCCCGGGAGTCAGCCGGGCCCATCGCGATCAGTTTATCACTGCGAGCGGGTATATCGGGGTGTGGTGGCGATGACGAGTCGGTTACCCCCACTGAGCCCCTTGTGACGACGGGTTTCCACCGAGCCACCGTTCCCACGACCGCCAGCGACGCGGCCGCCCCGCGGATCGGCGGCGCACGACCGGCCCCGGATCGACGGCGCCGGTCGGGTCGGGGTGAAAGTGGTCAGAGGCGGAGTCGCCGGCTCGCTGTCCGGCGGTTTCGACGCGAAAGGAGCGGGTGCGATTCGAGGTGGCCGCGAGGAGTCGGTCGCCGGTTCGCGGCTCAGTACGAGGCGGCCTGCTTGTCGAGGTCGGCGGCCTCGATGTCGTCGCCGTCGACCGACGTGCGGAGCACGTCCATCCCGTCGTCGCCGTCGATGTCGAAGTTGCGGGCGTACAGATCTTCGAGGCGGTCGTACTCGGCGTCGGATATCGGCGGCACGTCGCTCGCGGCGCTCCACTCGGCGATGTCGTCGCCGTCCCGGAAGGTGGGCGTGACGGAGGCGACCTCGTCGTGGGCCAGCAGCCAGCGGATCGCGGCCTGCGCCATCGTTCGGGTCCCCTCGCCGTGATCGGGCGTTTCGAGGAACCGGATCGCCTCGACCTTCTCCCAGCCGGTCTCGTACCACTCCTTCGGGCGGTGCGAGCGGTGGTCGCCGTCCTCGAGGACGGTGTCCGGCGTCACCTGCTCGTTGAGCAGCCCCGAGGAGTGCGGGACGCGGGCGATGACCGAGGTGTCGGAGCCGGACTCGCGGATCGTGTCGACGAAGTGGCGGCCGGGCTCCTGCTCGAAGAGGTTGAAGACGGTCTGGACCGCGTCGAACTCCTCGTACTCGACGGCGGCGTCGCCCTCGGCGAGCCAGCCGATCGAGGGGCCGAGCGCCCAGCC
>NZ_CAKZRO010000049.1 GCF_937146585.1 uncultured Halorubrum sp.
CGAGCCTCGTCGGCCTCGGCTTCGAGGACCTCCTCAACTTCCACATGACGAGCGGGACCGAGAACTTCGACCGGATGCGGGTCGATCCGGGGACCGGCGGCGCCGCGGTCGACGGCGCGGGCGTCTTCGGCGGCGGCGAGCCGGTGCGGATCACGGAGCCGTACAGCGAGGAGTACACCCAGCTCCGCACGTGGGCGCTCCCGTCGCTCGCGATGTTGCTGGAGCGGAACACACACAACGCCTACCCGCAGGACGTGGCCGAGGTGGGCTTCGTCGCGGAGCGCGACGAGGCGGCGGACTCGGACGTGGCCGAGTCGCGGCACGTCGCCGGCGCGGTCGCCCGCCGCGACGCCTCCTACGAGGCCGCGAAGGGCAGACTCCAGGCGCTCTGTGACGACTTCGACGCCGAGTTGGAGACCCCGCGGACCGAACACCCGACGTTCATCGAGGGGCGCGCCGCCGACGTCGTGATCGACGGCGAGCGCGTCGGCGTGATCGGCGAGCTCCACCCGGCGGTGCTCGTCGAACACGACCTCGAGGTGCCGGTCGCCGCCTTCGAGTTCGACCTCAACGCGCTGCGGTGAGCGACGGGGAGACGACCGCGTCGCGTCGTGCGCACGGCGGAAGTTCCGTTTCGGCGGTTCCATAACGAATTATCACAGATACGAACGGGAACAGAAGACATATAATCGACATGGGTTTCTAGGCGGCCATGAACTGCGAGAGATGCGGCATCGACGCCACGCTCACGCACCGGGACGTCGACGGGTTCGCGTACTACCTCTGTGAGGCCTGTCTCATCGGGTGGGACGCGGTGCGGTCCCCGTCGGTCGACGCGGGCGACGAGGCGCGGTCGGCCGCGCAGTAGGCGCGCGGTCGCCGTCGGGCGGGTCGAACGCGGGAGCGCCGTCGGCCGCGGCGGGGCGGACACCCCCCCGTCACGCCGGGCCGGATCTCGGACCCGTCTGTCGACCCAACACCCTTGCCGATAGGGCTCGTACCGACTGTTATGCGGATTCTCATCGTCGGGGCGACCGGGTTCGTCGGCACGCGGCTCACCGAGGCGCTACACGCGGCCGGCCACGACGTCGTCGCGTTCTCTCGGAGCGCGAGTCGGTCGGCGTTCCCGGAGGGCGTCGAGGTGTTCGAAGGCGACCTCGGCGACCCGATGTCGGTCGCGGGCCTCTGCGAGGACATCGACGCCGCGTACTACCTGATCCACTCGCTGACGGCCGAGAACTTCGCCGAACTGGACCGGACGTACGCCCGTCGGTTCCGCAAGCTGGCGTCGGAGGCCGGCGTCGACAGAGTGGTGTATCTCAGCGGGATCAGCGGCGACGAGCGGAACCTCTCGCCCCACCTCGCGTCGCGCCGCGAGGTCGAGTCCGTGCTCGAGGCGGGTGACTTCGACCTGACCGTGCTCCGCGCGGCGATCATCATCGGCGCCGGGAGCGCGAGCTTCCGCATCGTCGACGACCTGACCGATCGGCTCCCGGTGATGACCGTTCCGAAGTGGGTTCGAACCCCGTGCCAGCCGATCGGCATCGCGGACGCGGTCGCCTACCTCGTCGGCGTGCTCGACGCTGACGAGACCCGCGGGGGCATCTACGACATCGGTGCGCCGACCGTGTGGTCGTACGAGTCCCTGCTGAAGCTGACCGCCGGGCGCAAGGGAAAGCGCGTCCTCATCGTACCGGTTCCGGTGATGTCACCGGCGCTGTCCTCGCACTGGCTCCGGCTGACGACGGACGTCCAGTACGCCATCGCCCGACCGCTGGTCGAGAGCATGCGGAACCCAGTCACCGTCGACGCGGACCGAGACCTCCAGTCGGTCGTACCGATCGAGCAGACCTCGGTTGAGACGGCGGTCGAAGACGCGCTCGCGGACGGATAGCTCGACCGACTGCCCTCCTCCTACGAGCGGAGACACCGCGAGCGCGGGCGAGCGGCGCTCTCAGGGGTTCTGGTTGGGGAAGACCATCACCGGAACGTCCGCCTCGTGGATGAGCCGATTTCCGGGGTCGCCCGCCAGCGTCCGCTTCCACGCGTCGATGTCGCGCGGCGTGAAGGCGACGAGCGTCGCCTCGGTCATCTCGATCGCGTCGACCAGCGCCTCCGCGACCTCGCGCGCCGCGAGCGTCACCCACTCGAACTCGAGGTCGCGTCGGTAGAGGATGTCCGAGAACGTCTCGTAGGTCGCTCCGGCGAACTTGTCTCGACCGGTCTCGATCGTCGTCTCGGCGTCCGTCCCCTGCGTGACGTGCGTCACGATGAGCGTGGTCCCCGCGTCGAGGTGCGGCCGAACCGCGCGCGCCGTCGCCTCGGCGTCCTCGGGGTCCGCGATCGGGACGAGAATACGTTCGAAGAGCTCGTCGTTCACAACTGAACTGTCGGCCAGACGAATATAACTCGTGCGGGTCGTTCCCAAGATGTGACCGTCCGGGCGCGGCGGTCGGCGGCGGCCCGGTTCGAACTCAGTTGACCTCGATAATCTCGACGTCGAACGTCAGCGTTTCGCCGGCGAGGCGGGGGTTGAAATCCACCCGCACGACGTCCTCGTCGACGTGCGTGACCTCACCTTGGCTCCCGTTCTGGGCCTCGAGGAACGAGCCCTCTTCCGGGGTCTCGCCGCCGAGCATCTCCCGGAGCTCCGCGGTGTCGAACTCCTGGACGTGTTCGTCGCTGGGTTCGCCGTAGGCCTTCTCGGGCGGGATCGTCAGCGTCTCGGTCTCCCCCGCTTCGAGACCGATCAGTCCCTCCTCCATCCCCTCGATGACCTGTTCGGCGCCGATTTCGACCGTGAGCGGCGCGTACTCTCTGTCGGGCTGCGCCTCGGCGAGGCCCGTCTCCTCGGCGACGGACTGCCGGGAGGTGTCGAAGACCGTCTCGTCGTCGAGTCGGCCCGTGTACTCGAGCGTCACAGAATCGCCAGTAGCTATCGGCATACGAGTTCGAGCGGCGCCGCACGGATAGTCTATGCCATCGAGCGACGAGAGTCGGCGGCCACGGCGCGTCGGCGCCCGCGTCGACGGTCAGCCGGACGGCGACGGCGGGAGCGTCGCCGTCACTGCGATCCGACCGCGTTCCGGAGCGCGCGCTGCGCGCGGTACAGCGTGTACGCGACGGAGAGGCCGACGAGGACCACCGCCGCACCGGCGGCGGCGAGCACGGGACCGGACGCCGGCTCCTTCAGGTCGTCGTCCGTCCCGCAGTTTCCGCAGCCGTCGTCGCCGCAGTTCCCGCAGCCCGGCGCGTCCGTCGAGTCGTCGTCCGCTGAGGCGGACTCCGGGCCGTCTCGGTCGACCGCGGCGGCTTCGCTCGCGTCGGGCGCGTCGGTGGCCTCGCCCGTCTCGGGAGCGAACCCGTCCGGGCTCGTCTCGCCCCGTGTTCCGTCGACAGTGTCCGTAGTGGCCGCAGTGTCAGCGGTGGCGACCGACCCGGCGGTCACCTCGACCGAGTCGGCGCCCTCGCCGACCGCGTCGTCCGAGTCGTCGAACAGGTGCGGCGCGTGCGAGCGGAGCGCCTCCAGCCCCGCCTCGATCTCCTCGCGGTCCTCGTGGCCGACCGCGAACTCGGACAGCTCCTCGACCATCTCGCGGGCGCGTTCGGACCGGTCCGTCTCGACGTAACTCCGGGCCGCGTCGAACATCGCTCGGCCGAGCCAGTGCGCGAAGACCGGGTTCTCGTACCGCCGTTCGAGTTCTTCGAGGCGTTCGAGCTTCGCCTCGCCCGCCTCGATGTCGCCGTCGAAGAACGAGGCCCGCGCGGAGAAGAACGTCGCCACCGCCGCCCACGTCGCGCTCGACGGCGTCGAGAGCCGCTCGTGGTGCGCGGTCGTCTCGCCGGCCCAGTGTTCGACCCGACTGACGTCGGCCGCCTCGAAGCCGGCGCGCGCGGCGTTCGCCGTCGCGACCGGGAGCCAGCGGGTTATCGAGTCCTCCCGGGCCGGGTACCGGTCGGCGAGCGCCTCGATCCGGCCGATCCGGTCCTCGATCGCCTCCACGTCCGTCCGCTTGGCGTCGGCGTTCGTCCGCCCGGCGAGGACGCCGGCGAGCCCCGCGGCGACGTCCCCGTCCGGGTGAGTGCGGAACAGCTCCTCCGCGCGGGCGACGCGGTCGTCTCCGTCCGAGGGTCCGAGAGAGGCGTCGGGCGCGTCGACCGCGTCCTCGGTTCCGAGCGGGACGTCAGCCTCAGCTTCGTCCTCGCCGTCGCGTTCACCGCCGAGGTACAGTTCCGCGTGGGCGTACGCCCGCAACAGCGCGGCGGCGACGTCGGGCTCGGGGTGGGCGTCGTACACCGTTTCGAGGCGGTCCAGCAGGGGTTCGATCCGATCGCGGCGGTTCCCCTTCCCGTTCGCGTGGATCGTCTCGGCGGTCGCCCGGGCCAGCGGCGCCGCGATCGCCGGTTCGGGGCGGCGGTCGTACAGCGCCTCGATCCGGTCTCGGTACGCCTCGATGCGGCCGGGGTCGATCGCGGTCTCGTAGAGGTCGTCGCGGTCCCGCACGCTCGTCGCGTTCGCGAGGGCGTTCGCCAGGTGGACCGCGACGTCGTCGGCCTCGTCGCGGCCGCGAAGCCGGTCCAGCCGCTCGATCGTTTCGGCCTCGGCGTCGAACGCGCCGCGCGCTCCGTAGGCGTCGGCGAGCGCGACGAGGGCGTCGATCATTCGCGCGCGGTCGTCCGAGCTCCGCTCGGCCGGATCCGTCGCGCCGATCGCCTCGACGCATCGTTCGAGTTCGTCGACCGATCGAGTGTCGCTAGCTACCATGTGTGTTGGATCGTGGTTGGCGCGTCCCGACGTAAACGCTCGCTTTCGAGCGCGGTGTCACGCGACGTTCCCCTCGTCGAGCGCCTCGCCGCGTTCGAACCGGGATCGCGAGAGAGACGCGCCGTCGATCAGGTCCGTCTCGCCGCCGCCGACGAGGTCGGCGACGACCCGCCCGGAGGCGGGGGCGTGTTGGAACCCGTGTCCGGAGAACCCGGCCACGGTCACGAGGCCCGGGACGCTCTCCTCGATGATCGGGTGGTGGTCGGGCGTGACCGCGTACAGCCCGGACCAGCCCCGTTTCACCCGCGTGTCGGGACCGAAGTACGCCGCGTACTCGGCCGCGTTTCCGACGGCGCGCGCCGCCCATTCGATGTCCATCGACTCGTCGTACGCGTCGGGGTCCTGGTCGGGGTCGGCCTCGTCGAAGTGGCCGCCGACGAGCGCGACGCCGTCCCGCTCGGGGCGGAAGTACGACCCCGTTTCGAGGTCGACCGTCAGCGGGACCGACTCGGGGACCGGCCGCGTCGGGCTCGTGACGGCGACTTGCCGCCGCCGAGGGGCGATCGGGAGGTCGACCCCCGCCATCGCGCCGACCTGCGCCGCCCACGCGCCCGCCGCGTTGACGACGCAGTCCGCGTCGTGGCGTTCGGATCCCGTCGCGTTCCGTCCCCGGAGACTCACGCCGACGACGCGGTCCCCGTCGCGGTGGACCGCCGTCACGGTCGTCCGCGTCCGGATGTCGACGCCCAGGTCGCGAGCGGCCTCGGCGTACCCCTGGACGGCGAGGTTCGGGTCGGCGAACCCGTCTTCGGGGTTGTACGTCGCCGCGACGAACGGCTCCGGGTCGAGGCCCGGGCAGTGGTCGGTCGCCGCCGCGGGCGTGAGCAGTTCGCTTTCCGCGCCGAGGGCGCGCTGTGCGTCGACGTTCTCGCGGAAGCGCTCGGCGGTCGCTTCGCCGCGCGCGAGGAACAGGTAGCCGTTCTTTCGGAGCCCGATGTCGACGCCGAAGCGCTCCTCGAAGGTGTCCCAGACGCGCTTGCTGGCGAGCGAGAGTTCGACGTTCACCCGCGAGGAGAACTGCGACCGGACCCCGCCCGCCGAACGGGCCGTGCTCCCGCCGCCGAGCGAGCCCGTTTCGACGAGGGTCACGTCCGCGCCGCGGTCGGCCAGCGAGTGCGCGGCGGCGAGCCCGACGATCCCCCCGCCGATCACGAGTACGTCCATACCGCGCCCTGTCGCTCCGGCGGTAAAAGCCATGCCGCCGCGCAAGCTAAGTCGGCCGCGAGCGACGCCTCGCACATGGTTCTCGTACTCTCGGAAGCGGCGGTCGAGCGGCACCTCGATCTGGCGGGGCTCGTCGACGTGGTGGCCGACGCGTTGGGCAGACAGGCCGCGGGCGACGTCGAACGACCGCGCCGGCCGCACTTCCCGGTTGGCGCGGGTCTCGACGGCGACGACGGTCTCGGAACCGGGATCGCGATGCCCGCGTACGTTCACGGCGCGGACCATTACGCCACGAAGCTCGTCGGGGTCCACGAGGGGAACCCGGAACGGGGCCTCTCGACGATCAACGCGCAGATCGTGCTGACGGCGGCCCGGACGGGCCTTCCGGTCGCGTTCATGGGCGGGACGACGGTCACCAACGCCCGGACGGGCTGTATCGGCGCGGTTTCGGTCCGCGAACTGGCACCGGACACGGGCGGGGACGGGCTCACGCTGGGAGTCGTCGGCGCGGGCGCACAGGCGCGGTGGCAGACGCGAGCGATCGGGACGGTCCGGAACCTCTCGGACGTGCGGATATACTCACCGAGCGACTCGCGGGAAGCGTGTGCGGCGGCGTTGAGCGAGGAGGGGGTCCCGGCGCGCGCGGTCGAAACTCCCCGGGGAGCCGTCGACGGTGCCGACGTGGTAGTGACCGCCACGACCGCGACCGAGCCCGTCTTCCCGCCCGACGCGCTCGGTGACGGCTGTCTCGTCGTCGCCGTCGGCGCGTTCACCGCGGAGATGCAGGAGCTCGACCCGTCGCTCCTCGAACGCGCGGAGCGCCGCTTCGCGGACGTGCCCGCGGAGGCCGCCGAGACCGGTGACGTCCTCGCGAGCGACGTCGACGAGGGGGACCTCACCGAACTGGGCGTCCCCCTGACGGCGGCGACGGACGCCCGGGCGGCGCCCGACGAGGTGGTGGTCGTCTTGAGCGTCGGCTCCGCCGCGCTGGACGCCGCCGCCGCCGAGACCGTCTATCGGCGGGCCGTCGAGGCCGGTGCCGGAGTCGACGTCACGCTGTGAGATGCGTCCGTCGTGAGGGGAGGTCGGTGGCACTCGTCGGCCGGTTGCGGCCGACCGGCGGTCCGGCCCCGCCGGACGGTTAATACCGCTCGCGGCCCTGATACGCGTGTTCAGATGGCCGAGCAGTATCCGATCGCAGGACTTCCGGAACCGGATCCGACGTACGACCCCGAGGAGGTGGTCGCGCTTCAGCTCGAGGCGCTCGCGACCAACGACGACCCGTTCGAGGACGCGGGCATCGGGGTCGCGTACAACTTCGCGTCGCCGGCGAACAGGCGGGCGACCGGGCCGTTCGACCGCTTCCGCCGGATGGTGAACAACCCGCGGTACGCGCCGATGATCGACCACGTCGAGGCGGTGACGGGACCGGTCGAGCGCGATGCCGACGGCGCCGCGCAGCGCGTCACGCTGACCGGGCCCGAGGGCCGTACCGTCACGTACGCGTTCGAACTGTCGCGCCGCCGGCGCGGCGAGCTCGACGAGTGCTGGCTGACCGACGGCGTCGCTCGCGAGTAGCGCGAGTGCCGGACGCAGACCGGAGTCCTCGGCGGAGGGGACGCGTGATGGGTCGAACAGTTATCCGTATCACACGCCAACAGTACGTGTGACTACTGAACACACGCACGTCGCGGTGCTCGCGGACGAGGAGGAGTACGACGGCGGGCAGACGTCGGAGCTCCCGGTCGTCGATTACGAGTTCGTCGGGAGCATGTACATGTTCGACCTCGCGGACGGGACGTCGAGGTCGTACGGGACCGGGGTCGTCGAGGAGGTCCGTCCGGTCGACGAGTGAACGCGGGGCGGTCGCCCGCACAGGTCGGTCCGAGGTACTGCGATTCGGGGGTGGCTGAGCGTCGAGTGCCCGAACCGGGTTCGCCGATCGCTCGGCGGTCGCCGGACAATTTCGAACGAATCCGAACGAATGTTGAACAACATATTACCGTCAGCGGGCCAGTCGTCCGCCCATGGACGACCCTCGTGCGACGCGTGACCGGTCCGTTCGGCTCTCCAGACGGCGGTTCCTCGCGGCGGCGGGAGTCGCGGGCGCGGGACAGTTCGCCGGCTGCCTCGGCGTCGGGTCCGGACCCGACGACGGTACCGGCGGTGGCGACGGGTCGACGGACGCCGCGGCCGACTGGCGGACGACCGAGTTGACCGACGTGCTGACCGACGAGTCGTTCCGCGTCGACGACTTGGCGGGACCGGTCGCCATCCAGTCGTTCGCCGTGTGGTGTCCGAAGTGCGAGCGCCAGTCGGCGGCGCTGTCCCGCGTCGACGAGTCCGTCACCGCCGTCAGTCTCAACACCGACCCCAACGAAGACGCCGAGAAGGTCCGACAACACGCGGCGGAGAACGGGTTCGACTGGCGGTTCGCGGTCGCGCCGGCGCCGATGACGCAGTCGCTCGTCGACGCGTTCGGGCCGGCGGTGACGAACGCCCCGAGCACGCCGGTCATCGTCGCGTGTGACGACGGCGTCGCCGAGTTCTTCTCCGGGAGCGAGCAGTCCGCCGCCGAGATCGAGGCGGCCGCCGACGAGTGTTGAGATGGAGCTCCTCACCGCGGTCGCGGCGTCGTTCACCCTCGGACTGGCAACGCCGTTGTCGGCCGTGTGCGTGATTCCGCTGTACCCGGGGTTCCTCGCGTTCCTCTCGAATCAGGACGACAACGCTCCGCCGATAGCCGTCCTCGGCGTTCTAGTGTCCCTCGGTGTCATCGCGTTCATGGGCGCCGTCGGCCTCCTGTTCACGACGCTCCTCGAGACGTCGCTGACCGCTGTCGTAGAGGCCGTTTCGCCGCCGGCGTTCGCGCTGCTCGCAGTGCTGGGCGTCGTGTTGGCTGCCGACCTCCATCCGCAGGCCGCACTCCCGACCGTCGAACCGCCGCAGACGCGGTTCCCGTCGCTGTCGGCGTTCGCGTACGGGGCCTTCTTCGGGGCCATCGTGTTGCCCTGTAATCCGGGGTTCATCTCGGTGTTCTTCGCCAGAGCGTTCCTCTTCTCGGACCCGATTGCCAGCGTCGCGAACTTCGGGGCGTTCGGCGTCGGGATGGCGAGCCCGCTGCTCGCGTTCGCCGTCGTCTCCGAACGGTGGCGCGACCGCGTGCTCCGACTGCTGACGGACAACCGCCGGCTCGTGAACCTCGTCACCGGCGTCACCCTCGTCGCGATCTCGCTGTACTACCTGATCTTCGTCTTCGGTGTCGGCGGCGTGATAGGGTAGTCGGTTGTCGGACGGGCGGCGTTCGGAGCCGATCAGAGACGGACAGCGACACAGATC
>NZ_CAKZRO010000050.1 GCF_937146585.1 uncultured Halorubrum sp.
GCGCGGAGTAACGAGTCGACCCCGCTCCGGACCCGCCTCGGAGCCGCGCGCCGCCCGGATTCCACTCGGAGCCGCGCGCCGCCGTCACACCGATCCTCACACTTCGAAGGGCAGTCCATATAAACCCACGGTGCGTACATAAGGTAGGTGCGGCCGTTGCCGCCGCCGCGACCATCGGTCCGACCCCACCGTACTCCACAAACAATGACAGGCCGCGTGTTCCGACTTCATTCGACGCTCGAACTGCCACTCGAAGACGTAGAGACGTACTTCGACGAAGACCCCGATCTGCCGGAGGAGATCGACGACATCGACATCACGCGTCGAAACAACACACTGATCATCAAGGCCCTGTCCGACGACGAGTCGATCAGCAAGTACACGCCCACCGCCCAGCTGAAGGCGTCGGTCACGGAGACCCGCGTCTGGGAGGAGGAGCCGCCCCGCGCCGGCGGCCCCCAGTGGATGGACGACGAGGAGGAGGAGATCCCCTCCGAGCTGGTCGAGTTCGCCTGCTTCAAGGGCGACCGCGAGACCGTCCTCCAGAACTCCGCGCTCCAGTACCCCATGTTCCGGGTGCTCCGTAAGATCGCGACGCTCTCCGAGAAGGGGACGCTGACCGCGATCACCGAGGAGGACGGCGAACTGGAGGCGACGCGGATCGTCGAGGGCGAGCCGCGACCCGCCAGCATCGAGGTCGTCGAGAGCCCGCAGGGGGCCGGCGAGGGGGAGGGCGGCGTCAACTGGCGCGACAACGAGTTCATCTCGGACTGAGGCGACGCGCCCGCCGCGGCCGGTCCCGCGCGCGGCGTTCGGCCCGGTCCCCGCCGCCGTCCGACCGCCGACCATTTATCCGCGCGACCCCCTCTCCAGGTCATGAGCAACTGGGTGAGCCTCTTCTCCGGCGGCAAGGACTCGTCGTGGGCCCTGTACCGCGCCTTAGCGGAGGGGCTCGACGTCTCGCGACTGTTGACCGTCCACCCGGCCGGCGACTCGTACATGTACCACACGCCGGCGACGGAGCTGGCCCCGCTCGCCGCCGAGAGCGTCGGGATCGACCTCGTCGAGGTGTCGCCGGACGACTTCGGCGCCGGCGACGTGGACGACGCCGGCGCGCAGGGCGACGCCGAACTGGAGCCGATGGAGGCGGCGCTCCGCGAGATCGCCGCCGCGGACGACGTCGACCTCGCGGGCGTCACGGCCGGCGCGGTCGAGAGCGAGTTCCAGACGAGCCGGATCCAGGCGATGTGCGACCGGCTCGAGATCGACCTGTTCGCGCCGCTGTGGCAGCGGGACCCGGTCGAACTCGCGGAAGCGATGTTCGACGCCGGCTTCGAGATCCGGATCGTCCAAGTGGCGGCGTACGGGCTCGACGAGTCGTGGCTCGGGCGGCGGTACGACGCGGCCGCGCTCGACGACCTGCTCGCGCTCCGCGAGGAGTACGGCGTCCACCCGCTCGGCGAGGGCGGGGAGTTCGAGACGTACGTCGTCGACGGCCCCCACATGGACCGTCGCATCGACCTCACCTACGACGCGGTGTGGGAGGGCGACCGGGGGCACGTCGAGATCCGGGACGCGACGCTGGAGTGAGCGATCTCGATTTTCGAATCGACAGAACCGCAGGTGGCACGGCCGGCTGCGGCGAGCTACGGCCAGCTGCCGGCCTGATCGTAGGCGTCCACGATCCGGCCGATGCCGACGACGTACGCCGCGGTCCGGAGGTTGTGGACCTCGTTCGACTCGTAGGTGTCGACGAGCGTGTCGAACGCCTCCGTGATCACGCGTTCGAGCTCCTCGTTGACGCGCTCCTCGGTCCAGCCGAACCGCTGGCGGTTCTGGACCCACTCGAAGTAGGAGACGGTGACGCCGCCGGCGTTCGCGAGGATGTCGGGGACGACGTGGACGTCGCGCTCGGCGAGGACGTCGTCCGCGCCGGGCGTGAGCGGCCCGTTCGCGGCCTCGACGATCAGGTCCGCCTCGACGTCCGTCGCGAGGTCCCCGTCGACCGCGTTCTCCAGCGCGGCCGGCACGAGGCAGTCGACGTCGAGGGTGAGCAGCTCCTCGTTGGTTATACGCTCGCTCCCCGAGTAGCCGATCACCGAGCCGGTCTCGGCCTTGTGTGACTTCACGTCCCGGGGGTCGAGCCCCTCGGGGTCGCGGATGCCGCCGGAGGAGTCGGACACCGCCACCACGTCGGCCCCGAGGTCGTCGAGGAGCCTGGCCGCGATCGACCCGGCGTTGCCGTACCCCTGGACGGCGACCGTCGCGCCGGCCAGCTCGCGGCCGAGCCAGTCGAACGCCTCGCGGGCCGACAGCGCGACGGAGCGACCGGTCGCCTCGACGCGCCCCTCGCTGCCGCCGGAGTCGAGCGCCTTCCCGGTGATGACGCCGGGCGCGGTCGTGTTCTCTAGGGTCTCGTAAGTGTCTTTGATCCAGTTCATCTCCCGCTGGCCGGTGTTGACGTCCGGCGCGGGGATGTCGCGGTCCTCGCCGATCAGCGGCCGCAGTTCGGTCGCGAACGCGCGGGTGATCCGCTCCAGTTCGGCCTCGGAGTAGTCGGCCGGGTCGATCGCGATGCCGCCCTTCCCGCCCCCGTACGGGACGTCGACGACGGCGCACTTGTACGCCATCCAGCCCGACAGCGCCTTCACCTCGTCGCGGGTGACGCCCGGGTGATAGCGGATCCCCCCCTTGTAGGGGCCGCGGTCGCCGTTGAACTGCGAGCGGTACGCGCGCACCGTCTCCAGCGAGCCGTCGTCGCGCTCGAACGTCAGGTTCGTCTCTAACACCCGTTCGGGGTTCTTCAGGCGCTCGATGACGCCCGGATCGGCGTCGACGACCGCCGCGGCGTCGTCGACCTGCTCTCGCAGACTCTCGAACGGGTTCGCCTCGGAAGACATACCCGAACGTGCTCCCGGACTGCGGTTAATTGTGACGGACGGACCGGAGCGCAGCCACCTCGGCCGGTGGTCTCACCGACCGCTCTCCGGCGCGCGGTCGAGGATCCGCTCCGCCTGCGCGATCAGCGGCGCGTCGATCATCTCGCCGTCCACCTGGAAGACGGCACGTCCCTCCCGCTCCGCCTCGTCGCGGGCGTCGAGGACGGACTCGGCCCACTCGACGTCCTCCGGGTCCGGCGTGAACGCCTCCGTGATCGGCCCCACCTGCGCCGGGTGGATCGCGAGCTTCCCGTCGTAGCCGAGCCGGCGCGCGAACGCCGCGTCCTCGCGGAGTCCCGCCTCGTCGGAGAAGTCCGTGTACACCGTGTCGATCGCGTCGACGCCGGCCGCGCTCGCCGCGAGGACGACGTGCTCGCGGGCGTACAGCACCTCCGTCCCCTCGTCGGTGCGGGTCGCGCCCACGTCGGCGGCGAGGTCCTCCGCGCCGAACGCGAGCGCGTCGGTCGCGTCCGCGGCCGCGATCGCCTCGGCCGCGAGGACCCCCGCCGCGGTCTCGACGAGCGCGAACACCGCCGGGTCGCGCCCGCGCTCGGCGCACAGGTCGGCGACGTCGCCGACGCGGTCCGCGTCTTCCACCTTCGGAAGCATCACCGCGTCGAGGCGGACGGCGGCTCCCTCACTCGCCGGCTCCCCCTCGGGTTCGGCGTCGCTCCCTAACACGCCGTCGAGGTCGGCCGCGGGCGACTCGGCGGTCAGCCGGACGCAGACCTCCGCGTCGGGGTCGAACGCGGGGTCCGCGAGCACCTCGCGGACCGCCGCCCGCGCCTCGTCCTTCCGCGCCGGGGCGACGGCGTCCTCGAGGTCGAAGCAGATCACGTCGGCGCCGGACCGCGGGGCCTTCCGCATGAGGTCGGGGCTGTCGCCGGGCGAGAACAGCAGGCTTCGGCGTGGCATGTCTCGGGGTCCGCGGTCGCGCGGCTAAAATCCGCCGGCCGCGAGAGCGGTACCGATTTCACGCCGCCGGGCGACCGACGGGCCATGCCCGGACGCTACTACGAGGAGTTCGAGGTCGGCGAGACGATCGACCACGCGACGCGACGGACCATAAGCGAGGCAGACAACCAGCGCTTCTGCGACATGACGATGAACCAGCAGCCGCTCCACCTCGACGCCGACTTCGCCGCCGAGACGCAGTTCGGCGACCGGCTGGTGAACGGGCTGTACACCATGTCGCTCGCGGTCGGGGTCTCGATCCCGGAGACGACCGACGGGACCATCGTCGCGAACCTCTCGTACGACGACGTCGAACACCCGAACCCGGTGTTCCACGGCGACACGATCCGCGCGCGCTCGACCGTCACCGACAAACGGGAGACGAGCGACGGCGAGCGCGGCGTCGTCACCATGCGCGTGGAGGCGTTCAAGATCGTCGACGGCGACGACGACGTCCTCGTCTGCGAGTTCGAGCGGACGGTCCTCTCTCAGAAGCGGCCGGAGGGAGACGGCGACGCGGCGTAGCTCCCGCCGTCAGTCGTCCTCGGCCGCCAACAGCAGCCCGAGGTATGAGGTCCGCACCTGGTCGGCGGCGTCGAGGCCGAGCCGGTCGAGCGCCTCGACCGCCGCCTCGCGCGCCGCGTCGACCTCGCTCTCGGCCTCGACGGCGCGCTCGATCTCGACGTACTCGTCGAGCCCGGCGACGGCGTCGAGCGTCACGGTGAACCCGTCGTACGCCCAGAACTCGCGGCGCTTCTCCACCGTCGCGGCCGGCTCGAAGCCGAGCCCGTCGAGGACCGCCGCGAGCGCCTCGCCGTCGTCGACGCCCGTCTCGTGCTCGGCGCGCGTCTTCGAGGCCGCCTCGAGGAGCGGTCCCTTGTAGGTGACCGTCGCCGCCGGGTCGGCGCCCCCTTCCGCCGATCCGTCGCCGTCCCCCTCTACCGACCCGTCGCCGTCCGACAGCGGCGTCTCGCGTCGGATCCGGAGCGCCTCGTCGGTCTCGGCGAACTCGCGGTGCGGCGCGTCGTAGTAGGTGTCGCGCTGCCGCTTGGCGGCGACGCGCTCGGCCCCGGCTTCGCGGAGTCGCTCGCGCGTCGCGTCCAGGTCGGCCGGGACCTTGATCTCGACCTCGTACATGCCCGGCGATGCGACCGGGACGGGCATAAGCGGCGCGGGACACCGCCGGTCTCGCGTCGCGCCGCCGCGGGCCGTGCGCCGGCGCGTCGGCCGCCGAACCGCCGCTGTCGCCCGCTCGCCGGCGGGCTTCGGGCCGAACCGTGCTTCTTAAGGGTGTAACAGGAGACCTTCAGGTATGAGCGATCAGGAGCAAGCGGACGCGGCCGAGGAGGCCGAGGAGACCGAGACCGAGACTGACGCCGACGGACTCGAGGACGGCGACTTCGTCCGCGTCGCGTACACGATCCGAACGGCCGACGACGACCGCGTCATCGACACCACGGACAAGGAGACGGCCGAGGAGGCCGAGATCGACACCGACGAGTACGACTTCGAGCCCCGCATCATCGCGCTCGGCGCCGGTCACGTGTTCCCCTCCGTCGAGGAGGCGTTCGTCGGCGGCGCCGTCGGCGACGAGGGCACGGTCGACGTCCCCGCCGACGACGCCTTCGGCGAGTACGACCCCGACGAGGTCGAGACGGTCAAGGCCGACAAGATCCCCGAGGACAGCCGCTACCCCGGCGCGCAGGTCCAGATCGACAACCAGCAGGGCCACCTCGAGACGATCATCGGCGGCCGCGCCCGCGTCGACTTCAACCACCCCCTCGCCGGCGAGGACCTCGAGTACGAGTACGAGATCATCGAAGCCATCGACGACCGCGAGGAGCAGGCGTCGGGCATGCTCGGGATGTACCTCCAGGAGGCCCCCGAGGTCCGCATCGAGACGGAGACCGAGGAGGAGGAGACCGTCACCGAGGACGACGACGGCGAGGAGACCGTCGAGACCGAGGAAGTCGAGAAGGACGTCCTCTACGTCACCGCGACGCAGGCGATGCAGATGAACCAGCAGTGGATGTTCCAGAAACAGCAGATCGCGCAGGACCTCATGGACCGCCTCGATCTCGACCGCGTCGTGATCGAGGAGGTCATCGAGGGCGGCGGGATGGGCGGCCTCGGCGGCATGATGGGCGGCATGGGCGGCGCCGGCGCGGGCGACGTCGACATCGAGGAGGCGCTCGAGGACGTCGACGTCGACGCCGACGAGATCGTCGACGAGATCGACGAGGAGTAACGGACCCCGTCTCTGCCGATTTCCTTTTTCGAGACGCTGTCCCCTGAGCGGCCGCGCTATGCCGCTACCCGCGCCGGTAGCTCAGCCCGCAGCGTCAGGTCGACCGGCGAACGGATCGCTTTTGCCCGACGCCGCGCCCACACCGGTATGGAGATCGAACGGGCACGCGAGGACGCGCTCGTCGCCGGGGTCGCGGGCGCCGCGACCGTCGCGATCGCGTTGCTGTCGAGTTTCACCGGCGTCGTCTCGGTGGCGACGCTCCCGACGCTGGCGCCGCTCGCCGTGTACTCGCTGTACCTCTTCTCGCGGAAGGGCGGGCCGTACGGCGCGTTCGACACCGCGCGCAACTGGGCGGTCGCGGCGGCGGCGACGGGCGCGATCGTGGTCCTCGCGGCCGTCGCGGTGTAAACGACGGCGAAAAACCGACCGATTCAGGCGATGTCGCGGCTCGTGTCGACGGCCACCGCGTCGGTGAGCTTCAGCTTCAGCGGCTCCTCTAGGGCCGCGCCGCCGCGGAACTTCGGTACGATCAGCCGGTTCGCGATCTCGGTGCCGGTGACGGTGGTTCGGAGGTCGAACACGACGTCCGCGACCTGTTCCGTGACCCGGCGGGTCGCCGGGTCCTCGCCGCCGCGAAGCGCGTGGAGCAGCGCGACGCCGTCGGCGCCGTCGATCCGGGAGCGGACGCCGTCGAGGAACTCCGCGTACGCCGCGGGCGACGCGCGCTCCTCCAGCGGCTCCACCGAGTCGACGATCAGCGTCCCGCCGTCGGGGGGGTCCTCGGTCAGCGACGCCGCCTCGTCGAGGTCCCCGCCGTCGCCGACGGCCTCGACGGTCGTCTCCTCGTCCCCGTCGCCGCCGAGCGCCGCCTCCACCGCCGCGGCCGACCGGACGGTCGTCAGGTAGCGGCACTCCCTGACTCGGGCGAACCGGTTCAGGATGAGCTCGGACTGGCTGTCGGGGTCGGCCTCCAACACGACGACGCTACCGCTCGGGAGCCCTCCGCCGAACTGCCGGTCCAGCGCCGAGATCCCAGTCGGGAGCGTCTCCATACGATCGCTGCCGCCCGTGGAGGTTTGGGTCTGTCGATGGCGGCCTTCTCGACCGGTCGAGCCACCGCCCGCCGTCGTCTCCGCGCGGGTTCGCCGCCCGATCCTCACGCGACCTGCCACCCCGTCGCCGCCGCGGTCTCGCCGAGCCGCCGGGCGAGGTCGTCGTACGCGCTCCGGACGGCGGGATCTGCCAGCGGGGCGGCCCCGCCGTCCGGGACCGCGCCGAGGACCGGACAGCCGAGGAGCGTCCCCACTCGGTCCGGCACGCTCGTCTCCCCGATCACAACGACGCCGACCGGCGGACAGTCGAGCCGGCGGGCGATCGCCGCCGTCTTCGCGGCGTCGCGGAGCGCGGCCCGCCTGAGCGGCGTCGCGATCAGCGCGCCGTCCGCCGCTCGCAGGGGCGCGGCCACGTCCGGCGACGCTCCGGCCGGGCTGTCGAGCAACACGGGCGCGCCGTCCGGAGTTGCCCCCGCGAGCGCGCCGAACGTCGCGCCGGGGTCGACCGACCGCGGCTCGTCCGGCGCGGCGAGAACGGTCGGCGCCGCGCGGCCGGCGACGATCCGATCGGTCCCTCGAACGGCGTCGAGGACGGTGTTCGCCTCGCTCCCGCCGGCCTTCACGCCGCGACGGGCTTTCCGGCCGCCGTCGGCGTCCGTCTCGGCGGCCAGCCGAGCGAGGTTCGGGAGGTCCCAGTCGGCGTCGGCCGCGACGACCGGCGCGCCGCGCCGCGAGAGCGCGCGGGCGAGCCCGAGGGTGGTCGTGGTCTTTCCGCTTCCGCCCTTGCCGCCGGCAACGGCTATCACGGCGGGCGTGGGTCGGTATCGCCGAAAAAGGATCGTCCGGTGTCACCGCGCGGCGCGGTCTCGGGTCGCGTTCGGGTCCAGTCCGGCTCGCGGCGGTCGGTCGCGAGTCAGTCCTGACAGCAGCCGCCGGCCTCGCCGCCGAAGTCGACGGCGAGCGGCTCCGAGATGGCCTCGTTGATCGCTTCGAGGGTCTCCTCGAGCTCGTCTTGCGCGTCGAGGTACTCGCTCATCACCGGCATCGAGTGGAGCTCGTCTTGCGCCTCCTGGACGCGCTGGAGCTCCGCGTTCGTCGCCTGTCCGGTCTGGCGGGCCTGCATGAACTCCGCGCGGAGCTGCTCGAACTCGTCGATCTGCTCTTGGACCGCCTCGTCGCGCTGGACCGCGGCTCTCGCCTCCTCGAAGCGCTCGTACTCCGGGGTTTCGGCGATCCGCTCGCCGAGCTCTCGGCCGAGGTCCTCGATGGAGACCTGTTCGACGCTCATGCTCGCACATCGGCGTCGATCGGTTTGAACCTGCCGAAGCCGGGGCTCGGCGGCGACTTCCGCCGTCCGCTACGCCGTTCGGGACGCGACGAAATCGACGACGGCGTCGAGCTCCTGCGGACCGATGCCGTGCCCGCCCGGGAAGCTCCCGCTCGTGACGTCCGCGTCGAGGGCCTCGAGTCGGTCGATCGCCGCCTCCGTCCGCGACTGGGGGATCACGCGGTCGCCGGCTCCGGCGCCGACGAACACCGGCTTGCCCTCGATCCCGTCCGGGTCGAGGTCGGCGTGCGACTCCGCGAGGTACCCGTGGAGCGCGACGACCCACGCGTAGCGGTCGGGGTCCTCCAAGAGGAGCGAGAGGCTCGTGATCGCCCCCTGGCTGAACCCGAGCAGGCCGATCCGGCCGGCGTCGAGCCCGTGCGCGTCGACCGCGGCCTCGACGCTCTCGACGATCAGGTCGAGGCTCCGGCGGAAGTCGTCCGCGTCCGGCTGGCTCGACTCCAGCCCGCCGGCCGAGAGGTCCAGCTCGTACCACGTGTACCCGCCCTGGAGTCGGTCGGGCGCGCGGAGGCTGATCACGTGGTGGTCGTCCGGGAGCTCGGCGGCGACCGGCAACAGGTCCTCTTCGTCGGCGCCGCGACCGTGGAGGACGAAGACGGCGGGCGCGGGGTCGTCCCCTACCCCGTCGTCGGGGGCGACGTGAACGTGGTCGAGCGGGATCTCGGTCATCTGCTCGCGATTGGCGGCGGCGGCTGTTAGCTTCGTCGGCCGCGGCAGCGAGCCGTGCCGACGCCTCCCACGCGGCCCGTGGGTTCTAGTGGGCCCACGTCGACGCTCCGGACATGGGTCCTCGCAGCCTCCCCGCAGTGGTAGCGCTCCTCCTCCTCGCGACCGCGGCGTTCGCCGCGGCCCCGGTCGACGCCCGAGCGCCGCCGACCCCCGTGTGCGGCGTCTGCGACCTCGACCGGACGACGCCGAGCGGCGAGCGCGTGACCGCCGGCGAGAGCTCGCTTACGATCACCGTCCACGCGAACGGCTCGACGACGTGGCGGGCGCGCGCCAGACTCGCGGCCGGCGCGGACGCGCTCGCGACGAACGACAGCTTCCGACGCGCGGTCGCGGAGGAGGCCGCCGGAGACGGCGTCGCGTCCCCGGGAGACGTCGACTCCCGGATCGACGGCGAGACGCTCGTGGTCGAGTACCGCGACCCGGACGCCGCGGAGCGGTCGGTCGGAACCGTCGTCTTCACGCCGCTGACGCCGGCCTCGCCGAACAGGCCGATGGTCTCGGGCGGCCAGGGTCCCCGCTACCTCGCCGCCGACCGACTGACCGTGCGGACGGGTCCGGGCCTCGACGTCTACGGCCCCGCCCCTGCGAGTCCGTCCGCCGACCGGCTGGTCTGGACCCCGAACGCGACCGACGACGCGACTCGCCCGTCGCTCGGCGTCGAGACGGACCCCGTCGCGGTCCCCCAGGGTGCGATGGCTCCCGGCGTCCGCGCTTGGCTCGCTCGGCTGCTCGTCGGGAACGCGCTCTGAGACTCACGGACGCGACGAGCGGACCTATCGGACGCGTCGCGCCGCTGCCAGAGCGGCCCGTGGTCGAACGCGCCGTTTAACCGTCCTGCCGCACAAACCGGGCCATATGAGCGGCTCCACGGAGGGCGACCTGACGAAGACGGGGATGGCCCTCAAGCACGACCGCGAGTGGGACTACGAACTCGACCGGATCCTCGAGGCCATCGAGGAGCGCGACGCCACGAAGGTCGGCTTACAGTTCCCCGAGGGACTCAAGCGCCGCGGCCCGAAGGTCGCCGACGACCTCCGCGAGGTCGCCCCCGACGACGTCACGTTCATGCTCTCCGGGCAGCCCTGCTACGGGGCCTGCGACCTCGACACGTACCTGATGCGCCGGACGGACGTGTTCGTCCACTTCGGCCACACGCCGATGAAGGAGTCCGACAGCATCGTCTACGTGCCGCTGTTCTCGAACGTCGACCCGTTCCCGATCATGGAGGACGCGCTGGCCGAGGAGCTCGCGCCGCCCGAGGAGGACGCCGACGTGGGACTGGTCACGACGGCCCAGCACATGAACCGGTTCGAGGAGATGACCGACTGGCTGGAGGAGCGCGGCTACGAGGTCCACACCCGCCGGGGCGACGACCGCCTCACGAAGGAGGGGCAGGTGCTCGGTTGCAACTACGCCTCCGCGGACATCGACGCCGAACAGGTGCTGTACGTCGGCGGCGGGAAGTTCCACCCGGTCGGTCTCGCGATGGAGCACCCGGACAAGCGCGTCGTCATCGCCGACCCCGTCAACAACGCCGTCTCGGTCGCCGAGCACGACCAGTTCCTCAAGCAGCGCTACGCCGCGGTCCACAAGGCGATGGACGCCGAGAAGTGGGGCGTCATCTTCTGTACGAAGATCGGGCAGGGCCGCTGGGAGACGGCCCAAGAGATCGTCGACAACAACGACAACGCCTACCTGATCACCATGGACGAGGTGACGCCGGACCGCCTGCG
>NZ_CAKZRO010000051.1 GCF_937146585.1 uncultured Halorubrum sp.
ATCTCAACCGAAAGGAAGCAATTGTTAGAGACTACTTGTTACCGCTCCTTTCCAGCGATTTCAGAGAACCTGCTGACACTGATGAAAAGGACGTTGCTGTCACGAGATCAATTCTCGCCAAGCAGTATGTTGAACTCACAAACACCGGGCCCGTCTGGAAAACAGGTCTGATACTTGTTGTGTATGATTTCGGGTTTCAGATGGACTCTATGGTTTATGGACTCGTCATTGGTGCGGTTGGAAGCTTTGAAATTGCCATTTCTAATTTCTACACTCCTGAAATCCTCGCGGAGGAAACGTTTGAGAAATCAAGCGAGATCCGATCTGAGATCGTAGCAAAAGCCGAGCGCACCGTGAGGACTAAGATAGGGTTGGCGGGCCTCGCATCTGGCTTCCTGGTTCAACTGTTTGCGATCTCGGGACCGCTCCCGGCCGAACTGTTCGGTCAGAACTATCTGTTGGACAGGTTCCCGAGTCGGGCTGGGTTCCTCCTGACGCTCACTGCGATCAGCCTCATATCCAGAGTATCCCCAGGGATGCTAGATTCGACGCAGATCCAGCACTAAGGACCACTACACGAGCATTACTAACGGCACGCAGCGCCGGCGAATTTAGTACAGTATTACCTCATTGCCCACGCATTTGATTTTCTCGTCCGGATATTGAGGGTCCCCCAATGAGGTCGCAGCCGCCACAGGGCGAGCTCTCTGTCACCCGCGCCGCTTCCACCGTCCTTTTGCTCACGTCGGCCACGCCTCCCGCTCCCGGCGGTCCGTCTCGCCCGAGAGCTCCGGCGGCACCTCCTCCAACAGCACCGGCGCGAGCGACGCGCCGACGTGCCACGCGACGACCTCGCCGTCTAACCCCTCCAAGCGCACGTCCTGCTGACCGTAGAACTCGCCGTCGACCGTACAGGACCCCCCGCCGTCCGCGAAGCAGACGTCGCCGCGGTCGTCGTAGGTGATCTGGACGTGGGCGTCGCGCGCGCTGTCGACGAACTCCCACGCGAACCCGTCGCTCCCCTCGATGTCGTCGCTGGCGGCGAAGTAGTCGAGCGCTTCGGCGACTTCGCCTTCGACCTGCGTCGGGACTTCCCCGCTCTCGGCGCGGAGGTGGACCTTCACCGGGCGATGGGTCGCGAGCGTGCTGGTCGCGCTCATCAGCCCGGCGGGCTCCTCGCCGTGTTCGAGTCCCTGCACGTGGCCGAGCTCGTGGATGATCGTCGCGTTCATCTCCGCGTCCGAGACGTTCGGCTCGACGGTCGCGGTCATCGGCGTCCGCGGCTCGTCGACGAGCAGGTCGGCGCAGCCGAAGTACCGCGCGTCGCCGTCCTCCACCCCGCAGCGGTCCACGCGGTCGAACCGGAGGACGACGTCGGCGCGGTCCGCGTCGGCTACCCGCTCGTACGCGACCGGGTAGCCGAGGTAGCGCTCGTCGTTTCGTTCCCAGTACCCCGTGGCGGCCGCGACGACCGGGGTGACGTTCCGGTCGACCGCGTCGTCGTCGACGTAGAGGCCGAGCGTCGTCTTCCCGTACGGGCTCGGGTGGACCACCGACACGGTCCGCTCCCGCGTCCGGTCCGCCGTCGTCACGACGAGCGGGTGGTCACCGCCGTCGAGTCGCACGTCCGCGAAGGAGACGGACACCCGCGTCTCCGCGCCACCGTCCAGCGCGACCGTCCGGTTCGCGCTCGCGGCGTTCCCGTATCGAACCCGGACCGTCTGGTTGCCGGCCACGTCGCCGGCGTTGGTCACGGTCGCCGTCACGGAGAGGGCCGCCCCGTAGTCGACGCTGTCCGGGGCGTCAATGTCGGAGACGACGAACGTCGCCGCCCGCGGCTCCTCGACGACCAGCCGCCGGGTGGCGTTCGCCTCCCCGACGGACACCCGCAGCTCGTGCTCGCCCGGGTCGAGCGTCGCCGCGTCGACCACGGCCGTCACCGTCATCGTCCCGTTCGCCGGGACGGACCGGTTCTCGGCGAGCAGCGTCGCGTCGTCGACCCGGACCGTCGTTCGAACCGGCCCGAGTGTCTCGTTCGAACTCCCCGCGCTCGCCGCGTCGCCGCCGTCCGCGATCCCCTCCCACCGCACGGTCGCCTCGACCGTCGCGCGCTCGTCGTGGCCGAGCGACTCGGGCGCGGAGACCGACTCGATGGACGGGGACGGGTCGCCGAGCGGCTCCGCTCCGCTGAGCCCTCCGCTCAGGCCGCCACAGCCGGCGAGGACGACGAGCAGCGCGACGGCGGCGACGGCGGCGGTGGTGCGCATCGTTCGTCCAGCCCTCTGGGACGCAGGCACATAACGTTCGTTTCACTCGCCGATCATTTGCGGGCTCGACGAACCGAAGCCGGACGGTAGGACGGTTCGCAGGCGACGGTCGCCGCCTTCCGTCCTACCGTCCGTCAGAACACCGCGGGGAACAGCAGGTAGACGAACCCCGCGGTCAGCAGTCCGCCGAAGCCGATGTAGTAGGCGACGGGGATCAGGTTCAGCCGGACGACCCGGCCGGTCTCTCCGACGAGCCCGACCGTGGCGAGCGCGGCGATCACGTTGTGGATCGCGATCGTGTTGCCGATCGCGGCGCCGATCGTCTGCGCCCCGACGAGCAGCTGCGTCGAGAGGCCGAGCTCCCGCGCGATCTCGAACTGGAACGCCGCGAACGTCACGTTGCTCACCGTGATCGAGCCCGCGATGAACGCGCCGAGAGTCCCGACGGCGGGCGAGAGGAGCGGGTACGCGCCACCGAACGTCGAGGCGGTCGCGTCCGCGAGGACGACGATCATGCTGCCGTCGGCGGTCGCACCCGGGTGCGCCGCGGTCTGGAGCATCACCTCGACCATCGCGATGACGAACACCAGCGAGACGGCGGGCGAGACGATCTTCTCGCCGGCCTCGCGCCACGCGCTCGTCACGCCGTCCGCCGACATCCCGAACACCGGGACCGCGAGCAGCGCGCTGACGAGGAGCCACGTCCCGGGGACGTACGCCCAGCCGATCGCCCCGTCGATGGTCGTGCCGAAGACCCCCGACGCGACGATCGTCATCCCCGGCCCCTCCTGGAGGAACGTCGCGACCGGCCCGATCACGCGCGTCCCGATGAGCAGGACGACGAGCGCGACGTACGGCGACCACGCGCGGACGAGCGACATCTCCGCGTCCCCCTCGAGGCTCCCCGCACCCGTCGCCGTGTCCTCGGCGCCGACGCTCGCCTCGGTCGACCCGTTCTCGCCGCCCGGCTCGATGCCGCCCACCCAGTGGTCGGGCCACTCCTCGCGCGGCGGGAACTCCCACTCCTCGTCGGGCAGCAGGTAGCCCGCGCGGAGCGTCGCCACCACGACGCCGCCGCCGACCATCGCCGCGATCAGCGACGGGAGCTCCGGCCCGACGAACCACGCCGCCGCCGCGTACGGGACCGCGAACGCGACCCCGGCGAACAGACACAGCGGCGCGACGGCGAGCGCGGGCCCGAGCGACCGCTCGTCCGGGTCCGTCGCCCCGAAGAAGTACACGACCATCGCTACGGCGAGGAACGGCATGAAGAGCCCGAGCAGTCCGTTGTACACGGCCGCCCACCCGCCGGCGGCGGTCGAGTACGTCGCCACCGACTCGAAGCCGCCGCCGGTGATCGCGTCGGCGACCGCGCCGAGCGGCTGCTCGAACCCGACGATGATCGGCGTCCCGACCGCGCCGAACACGGTCGCGACCGCGTGGCCGATCAGCGCGGCGACGACCGCGGCGAACGCCGGGAACCCGAGCGCTAAGAGCAGCGGCGCGACCACGGCCGCGGGGGTCCCGAAGCCGGCGACCCCCTCGATGAACGTCGCGAGGAAGAACCCGAGCAGCACCACCTGGACGCGCCGGTCGTCGCTTATCGACGCGAAGCCGGCGTTGATCCGGTCGACCGCGCCGGAGTTCATCAGCGTGTACAAGAGCACCAGCGCCCCCAAGACGATCCACAGGATCTCGACGGCCGCCATCGCGCCGCTCACCGAGGCCGCGAGGATCCACTCCACGGGCATCCCCCACGCGAGGAACGCCACCGCCGCGGCCGCCGCCCACGCGACCGGCATCGCTCGGGACGCGGGCCACAGGAGCCCGACGAGGAGCGCTGCGACGACGACGAGCGGCACCAGCGCCAGCGGCGCGCTCGCGCCTAGCGCCATCGCCGTTCACCTCCCGCGTCGCGGTCGAGACGTTCCCTCGCCGCCGCGGTCCGAAGCAACCGAGCGCCGTCCGCCGACTTTCTCCGTCGACCCATGTCGGTCTATGTGAATTATCTGTGTAATAAACGCCACGGCCGATTCTCGCCGATCGGGTGCCTGCGCGGCGTCCGCGATCGACGTTCGACTTGCGCCGCTGTCGCCCGCCGCCGTCACCTTCCGCCGCCGCCCGCCAACCGCGACCGATACCGGCTTGTCGCCGCGCGACCAAGCGTGCGCGTGACGCTTCGACGCGACGTCCTCGCGGCGATCGACGCCGACCGCGGCGCCTTCCGGACGCGGGTCTCGGCGCTGGTCGACGAGCACGACCTCGACGTCGACGTGGACCCGACCGACTCCGAGCACCCCGCCGACCGGACCGAACGCGAGGCGATGCTCGTCGACCGCGTCCGCGCGCTCGACGACCTCCCGCTCGGGCTCACGCTCACCGGGCCGGCGTACCGCGACACGCCGATCGTCTACGTCAACCGCTGGTTCCGGGAGTGGACGGGGTACGCGCTCGACGAGCTCCGCGGGCGGAACCCCCGGCTGTTCCAGGGACCGGACCCCGACGCGGACGCGCGCGCCGACTTCCGCGAGGCGCTCTCGACGTGGTCGACGGTCACCGTCGAGCTCCGCAACCGACGCCGAGACGGGACCCCCTTCGCGAGTCGCGTCTCGCTGCGACCGCTGTTCGGCGACGCGGGCACGGTCACGCACTGGATCGCCGCCCAGAAGCCGGAGCCGATCGAGGCGGCCGACGCGGACGGATAGTCGACGGAGTGATGATTCTCCTCACCCCCGCGCCCCTCAGCGCAGCGTCGACGTCGGCACGACCGACGGGAGCACGCCGCTCCCCGTCGCGTCCTCGACGACCGCTTCCGAGACGTGCTCGCCGCTGAGCAGGCACATCGGCATCCCGATTCCGGGGTTGGTGTACGCCCCGACGTAGTAGAGCCCGTCCACGCCGGGCGCGCGGTGCGCGGGGCGGAGCGGCCCGGTCTGTTCGAGCGTGTGCGACAGCGCCAGCGCGGTGCCGCGGGGCGCGTTGAACCGCTGCCGGAAGTCGGAGACGCAGGCGGTCTCCTCGAAGACGATCCGGTCGCGGAAGTCGACGCCGGCGTGCTCCGCCAGGTCGTCGAACACCAGCTCGCGGAACCGCTCGCGCGTCTCCGGGTCGTCGTCCAAGCCGGCCGCCAGCGGGACGAGCAGGAAGACGGCCTCGTGGCCGTCGGGCGCCGCCTCGGGGTCCGTCTTCGAGGGGACGTGGACGTAGTAGGCGGGGTCGTCCGGCCACGCCGGCTCGTCGAAGATGTCGTCGAAGTGCGGCCGCCAGTCGGTCGGGAACACGAGCGTGTGGTGGTCCAAGTCGACGTCGCCCTCGACGCCGATGTACGAGAGGTACGCGGAGGGGGCGTACGTCCGCGACTCCCAGTACGACTCGCGGTCGACGGTCCCGGCCGGGAGGAGGTCGCGCTCGACGTGCGGCGGCGGCGCGTTCGCCACGACGCGGTCGAAGCGGGTCTCCCCCGTCGCGGCGTCCGCGCCGTCTCGCTCCGTCTCCACGGTGAACGTCGGCGTCGCCGCCGGGACCGAGGGCTCGATCGCGGTCACCGGCTCGCTCGTCCGGATCGTGACGCCCACCTCGCGGGCGAGGTCGGCCATCGCGTCGACGACGCTCGCGATCCCGCCGATCGGGTGGTAGACGCCGAGGTTCATGTCGACGTGGCTCATCAGCGTGTAGATGGCCGGGGTGTTGTACGGCGAGCCGCCGAGGAAGACGAGCTTGTACTCCGCGATCTGCCGGAGCTTCTCGCTGTCGAAGTAGTCGCCGACGTAGTCGTCCATCCCGCGGAGCTTCGGCAGCGCCCGCCCCGACCGGAGCACGTCGGTGTCGACCATGTCGCGCAGCCGCGACCGGCTCGGGTAAACGAACCGGTCCATCCCGAGGTCGTACGCCTCCGCGGCGTCGGCGAGGTAGTCGTCGAGCACGTCGCCCGCGCCCGGCTCGTACGACTCGAACAGCGCCTTCTGCCCCTCGCGGTCGGCCGGCATCGACGCGCGGTCGCCGTCCTTCCAGATCACCTCGTACAGCGGGTCGAGCTCCACCAGGTCGTAGTAGTCGTCCGTCGACCGTCCGAAGTGCTCGAAGAAGCGGTCGAACACCTCCGGCATGAGGTACCACGACGGGCCGGTGTCGATCCGGAACCCGTCGCGCTCGATCCGTCCGGCGTACCCGCCGGGGTGCTCGTTCCGCTCGAACAGCGTCACGTCCGCCCCCGCGCCGGCGAGGTACGAGGCCGCCGAGAGCCCGCCGAAGCCGGCTCCGACGACCGCGATCGACTCCCCGGCGAGCGGCTCGCCCGACAGGTCCGCGTCCGGTTGGGGTGTCATTACGTCGTCGTACGCGTTCGGGGAGGTTTACCCTGCGGTCATACCATGTTAGGGCCGCCGCTGTCCCGCGATTTTGCCCTCGTATCAGTCGCCGTCCGCGACGCCGTCGCCCTGGAGCCGCCGCGCGCCGAGCGCGAACAGCCCCAGCCCGATCAGGTAGAGCCGCCACCCGGCGTTCGCCACCGGGAACCGCCGGTCGACCGGCTCCTCGACGTCGAGGTCCGGGTCGCGCGGCTGGACGGGGTTGTTGACGTGGACCGACTCGCTGGTGCCGCCCGCGCCCGCGTCGACGGTCCGCGTCCCGGTCTCCGGGTCGATCCGCACGTCGACGAACGTCTGGACGAACCCGTCGGCCGTCGAGTAGAACGCCTCGCCCGCCAACTGGAAGAACCGGTCGCGGAGCGGCCAGAACGCGTTCACCCCGTCGAGGTGCGTCCAGTCGAGCGAAATGTGGGCGAAGACGTGGACGAAGAGAGCCACCCACGCGACCGCGATCCACCGCGGCGAGAGCCGCTCGCGGACCCACGACCGCTCCCGGATCCGGGTGTCGACGCACAGCGCCAGCGCGGCGACCGCGGGGAAGACGAAGTTGTGCCCGACCGTGCGGTGCGCGCCGGGCATGACCGCCCCGAGGAAGCTGTCCGCCTCCGGCAGGACGAGCACGACGAGCAGGACTGCGAGCGCCCGTCGGTCGAGGGAGTCGCGCAACAGCGCGGCCGCGAGCAGCAGCGCGAACCCGGCGTGGACGATCGTCGAGGGCATTCAGCGCGTCACCTCCCCGTCCCGGCGCCGTAATCGGAACCGGACGGCGAGCGTCGCGACCGCGGCGGCGACGACGACCAACTGCCACCCCGCCTCGACGAACCGGAACTCGCGGGCGCCGCTCGCGTCGAGCCCGGGCCGTCCGTCCGGGTTCACCCACGAGGCGACCGGGTCGGCGACCGCGCCGCCGACGCTCCGGAGCGGTAACGCGCCGCCGCCCTCGGCTCCCGAAACGAGGAACGTCTGGACGACGCCCTCCCGCGTCGAGAACACCAGCCGCCCGCGGACGACGTAGCGCGCGTCCTCCAGCGGGTACAGGAGCGACGCGCCCTCGCCGGCGAACAGCGCCGCGCCGATCCCGGCGACGGCGTACGACGCGAGTGCCACCCACGCGATCCGCGCGCCGCGGTGACCGAAGCGCCCGCGGAGGACCGACGCCGGCCGCAGCGCCGTGTCCCAGTAGAGCAGTCCGCCGGCGAGGAGCGGGACCCAGACCGCGTGGAGGAGGGCGTTGGTCGCGCCCGGGACCACGAGGCTCGCCGCCGCGTCGAGCCCCGGGAGGAGCGCGGCCGCGACGACGACCGCGACCGCGCGCCGGTCGAACGCGCGACCCAGCAGCGCGGCCGCGAGCAGCGCGCCCACGGCCGCGCTCACGAGCGTCGGGGCCATACCGGTCCTGACGCTCGGAGGCGAATAAGCGCTCCGGGCGGGTCAGTTCGCCCCGTCTCGATCGCCCGCCGCGCCGGCGTCGCTGTCGCCCGCCGCCACGGTCTCACTGTCGTCGCTCCCGTCCCGGTCGACCGCCTCGCGGTCCACGGTGACGGCGTCGGCCTCGCCGCCTGCGTCCGCCCCGCCGTCGACGCCGAGCAGCGCGACGGCCATCAGCCGAGCGCCGCCGGCGATCAGGTTCGTCAGGTGGAGCCCGAGCAGGACCCCGACGACGCCGACCGCGGCCGCGAGGGCGGCCTCGGGCGCGGCGTCGATCGTCCACACCACCGGCTCGCCGTTCACCTCGCCGAACTCCTGGGCGAACGGGTACCGCACCGGCGCGGCGACGAGCGGGAGCGCGTTCCCGAGGACGAGGACCGGCGCGAACGCCAGCAGCGCGACCCAGAGCTTCAGCGAGAGGAACCCGAGCCCCCGCCACGTCGACGGCGCCGCGAGGTACGCCCGGACGCTCGCGGTCGCTCCCGCGCTCCCGTCGTCCGCGGCGGCGAGGAAGTCGTCCGGCGCGACCAGCTCGGTACCGAGCAGCCGGTTCGCGAGCCACCGTTCGAGGCCGGCGACGAGCCGCGAGCCGATCACCGCGACGATCAGGACACCGATCCCGACGAGGACGACCGAAAAGACGAGTCCGAACACGAGCGAGAACGAGACGTACCCCGAGTAGACGAACGCCAGCGGGAGCGCGACGAGCAGGTACAGCAGGTGGCGATACGTCTGGCCGTCGGCGACGACGCCGACGACCGGGAGGGCGGCGAGCGGTCGGAGGGAGACCATACTGTGACGTGTCGCTCGTCAGAAAAAAATCGGTCGCTCCCGGTCCGCCTCAGCCGAGGAAGAAGTCGATCGCGTCGCCGGACGACTGCCCCTTGTACAGCTCTGAGTAGCCGCAGTTCGTACAGGAGACGACCACGAAGCTCCGGTTCTGGACGTCGAACATCTTGGTGAGTCCCGTCCCGCTAGTGGCGATCTCGTCGGTCTCCGTCTCCGTGTCGCCGCACTTCGGGCAGCCGTCCTCGCCGCTCCTGCCGAGCGAGTCGCGGCGTTCGTCGGACCGGGGCCCGTCGCCGCGGCTGCCGGAGTCGCTTCGCCGGTTTTCGCGCTCGTCATCGGCCTCGTTCTCGATCAGTTCGTCGTCGCCGAATATCGAGTACTTCTCGTCGTCGGTTTCGGAGGGCATCGGGCCCGGATCCGCGAGCGAGCGGTAAACGCCTTGTGCCCTCACCCGCCGCAACCCAACGTATATGATTGCCGGCCGCCCCGATCGGGTATGACGCGAGTCGCCGTGATCGCGGGCGTCGGCCCGACAATCGGGGCCGCCGTCGCGCGGCGCTTCCACGACGACGGGTTCGCGGTCGCGCTGCTGGCGCGCTCCGAGGAGTACGTGCGCACGCTCGCTGCGGACCTCGGCGGGGACGCCGTCGCGATCCCGACCGACGTGACAGACGGCGCTGCCGTCGAGGCGGCCCTCGAACGCGTTCGCGACGAGCTCGGTCCCGCAGAGGTGCTCGTCTTGAACGCGTCGGGCGGCGGCGGGAACCCGGTCGACGACGCGAGCGCCGACCGGCTCCGCGAACTCTTCGACGTGCGCGTCGCTGGGTCGATGGCGTGCGTCCGCGCGGCGCTGCCGGACCTCCGCGGGACCGAGGGGACCGTTCTCTTCAGCGGGACGACGTTCGCGGAGCCGCCCGTGACGGCGCAAGTCGAGTGGGGAGCGGTCGCGCCGGCCGCCCGGGGGCTCGCGCTCTCGCTGGACGCGGCCCTTGACGACGTGTCCGTCACGTACGTCCGGATCGGCTCCCCCGTCCGTCCCGACGCCGGACCGACAGCGATCGACGCGGCAGCCCTCGCCGCGGAGTACCGCCGCCTCGTCGACCACGAGGGGATCGCGACGCGAGAGATCGACGTTCGCAAGCGCTGAAGCGTCGCTACTCGTTCGTCGACCCGCCCGCGTCGCCGACCCCGTCGACGAGCTCGTCGGCGACTCCGGTGTAGCCGGCCGGGGTCAGCGCCTGTAGCTCCGCGCGGACCGCGTCGTCGACGTCGAGGTCGGCGAACAGCTCGTGGAAGTCGTCGATCGTCACCGATTGGCCGCGAGAGAGCGCCTTCACCCGCTCGTACGCCTCGGTGTCGCCCTCGCGGCGCAGGATCGTCTGGACGGCCTCGCCGATCACCTCGGGGGTCGCGTCGAGCTCCTCGCGCATGACCGTCTCGTTCGGGACGACCTTCGAGAGCCCGTCCGCGGCCTTCGAGTAGCCGATCAGGCAGTGCGCCAGCGCGGCGCCGACGTTGCGCTTGACGGTGGAGTCGGAGAGGTCGCGCTGGAGCCGCGAGCTCGTCACGTAGTCGGCGAGGAACGTCAGATCGCCGTTCGCCTTCGAGAGGTTCCCCTCGCTGTTCTCGAAGTCGATCGGGTTCACCTTGTG